>JAPLLG010000014.1 GCA_026387665.1 Nitrospirota bacterium | reverse complement strand
TGGTCATGCCGGGCGATAATGTGAGTGTGACGGGTGAGCTGATCAGCCCGATCGCGATGGATCAAGGGTTGCGGTTCGCGGTGCGCGAGGGCGGCAAGACCGTGGGCTCCGGCGTTGTCACCGAAATTCTGGCGTAAACATGACTGCTGTCGCATGACAGCATTGGAGTATTGAGATGCGAGAGATTATCGATTTGGCGTGCATGATCTGCAAGCAGCGGAATTATTCCACGATGAAGAATAAGAAGAACGATCCGGATCGTTTAGAACGGAATAAGTTCTGCAAGTTCTGTCGGAAGCACATTGCCCATAAGGAAGTGAAATAGTCTGGGTTGCCGGCGCAATGGCTGGGTTGCCAGCTGTCGTAGGGGCATGGTGTCAATGGTAGCACATCGGTCTCCAAAACCGAGAGTCTAGGTTCAAATCCTAGTGCCCCTGCCAAGCGCTACGTAGCGGACGGGACAGGCTCGATCTTGGTGGCTGGGTGGAGAATGGGGCTGTTGGCCGAGTGTGGTGGAGCACAGTTCCTCTCGTAAGGGTGAAGGTGAGGCGCGCATGTTCAGTAAATTGACGGGTTCTATCCGGGAGTTCTTCAGTGATGTGCGTGGGGAGCTGAAGAAGGTGTCGTTTCCGACTCGGGCGGAAACGGTCGGGTCGACGACCGTGGTCATTGTGTTTTGCATCATCATGTCGCTGTATCTGTCGTTCATCGACTCGTTTCTCGTGTGGGCGGTCAGCAAGATTCTGTAAGGCGTGGGCTGCGAGTGAGAGCGGCTGCATGGCGCATAGTCAATTAATGATCCGAGGGTAGGGCATGGCAAAGAATTGGTACGTCATTCATACCTACGCTGGATTTGAGGGGCGGGTGAAAACCAGCTTGCTCGAACGGGCCAACCAAATGGGATTGGTCGAGAAGCTGGGGCAGGTACTCGTGCCGACGGAAGATGTGATCGAGATCAAGGATGGCAAGCGTCGAACCTCCCGGCGGAAGTTCTTCCCCGGGTATGTGATCGTGGAGCTGGAATCGCCGCTCGTCGATGAAACCTTGCAGATGATCAAGGAGACGCCGAAGGTCACAGGGTTTGTGGGCGGCGGTGCGGTGCCGATGCCCTTGTCGACGGAAGAAGTGGATTCGTTGCTGAAGCAGGTCGACGCGGGCGCGTCCGGACCGCGCGAACAGGTGAAATTTATCAAGACGGACAATGTGCGGATCATCGATGGTCCGTTTCTCGGATTTAACGGTGTGGTGGACGAGGTGGATCAGGACCATAGCCGGCTCAAGGTCTTGGTCAGTATCTTCGGGCGCTCGACACCGGTGGAGCTTGGGTTCATGCAAGTGGAGCGGATTTAACTCTGAGATGGTCAAACGCGCGTAGCGTAGGAGTGTAGGACATGGCGAAAGAAGTATCGGCACAGATCAAGTTACAGATTCCGGCAGGGAAAGCGAATCCCGCTCCCCCCGTCGGACCGTCGCTGGGACAGCACGGCGTCAATATCATGGAGTTTTGCAAGCAGTTCAACGCAAAAACCCAAAAAGAGGGAGACAGCATCATCCCGGTGGTCATCACGGTCTACAAGGACCGGTCGTTCACCTTTGTGATGAAGACTCCGCCGGCGTCCGACCTGTTGAAGAAAGCGGCCGGAATTATTAAGGGGTCTGGCGTTCCGCAGAAAGATAAGGTCGGAAAGATCACGAAGGCGCAGTTGCGGGAGATCGCACAAAGGAAAATGACGGATCTCAATGCCGCCGATCTCGAGGGTGCGATCAAGATCATCGAGGGTTCGGCGCGCAGTATGGGAGTCGTGGTTCAAGGGTAGTATTCTGCCCATGCGGGGCGGCTCTGTGTGTCCGCGCAGCGCGCGGACTCAGCCTGGGCGGGAAATTGTGTGTGAGGGTGTAAGGGAGAAATCGCAATGGGAAAGAAGATGAAGGCGGCGGTAGAAAAGCTGGAGCCGCGGGCGTATAGCCTGCGCGAGGCAGTCGAGGCGGTGAAACAGTCGGCGTTTGCCAAGTTCGATGAATCGGTCGATCTGGCGCTCCGTCTGGGCGTGGATCCGAAGCGGGCGGACCAGATGGTGCGTGGCACGACTTCGTTGCCGCATGGCACGGGGAAGACCGTTCGCGTCTTGGTGTTTGCCAAGGGCGAGAAGGAGCAGGAGGCACGGCAGGCTGGCGCTGACTTCGTCGGATCCGATGAGCTGATGGAGAAGGTCAAGGGCGGATGGCTGGAGTTCGATTGCGCCATCTCCACACCGGATCTCATGGCGGCGGTCGGAAAGCTCGGAAAGGTGTTGGGGCCCCGCGGGCTCATGCCGAATCCGAAAACAGGAACGGTCACCTTTGATGTCGGCAAGGCCGTAACGGAAATCCGAAAAGGCCGTGTGGAATATAAAGTCGAAAAGGCCGGGATCATTCAGGTGCCGGTCGGGAAGGTCTCCTTTAAGCCTGAGCAGCTGCACGAGAATGCGTCGGCGGTTCTTGAGGCCGTGATCAAGTCGAAGCCGGCTTCGTGCAAGGGGCGCTATCTGATGAGCGCGACGATCTCGAGCACGATGGGGCCTGGCGTACCGCTTGATGCGATGGCGTTGGCTAAGGAATGGAGTTAGTCCGGGTGTCGCAGCGCGGAAGGGGAAGGGTTGGATTATGAAAAAGGACGAGAAAGCGACAGCGGTTGCGGAGTTGACAGAGCGATTTGGCCGTGCGCGGCTCGCGATTGTCACCGAGAGTGCGCGGCTCTCCGCGAACCAGGTGACGGAGCTTCGTAAGCAATTGCGAGGCGCCAATGCCGAATACAGGGTCGTCAAGAACACGTTGGCTGTCCGTGCTTCCGAAGGGACGATCTTCTCGGGAGTGACGGGCTACTTGAAGGGGCCGACGGGATTGGTGATCGGCTATGACGATCCGGTGCTTCCCACGAAGATCCTTCGGGATTTCATCATGGCGGAGAAGCGCGAAGAGAAGATCAAGATCACCATCGGCGTCCTGGAGGGCAAGGTGGTGCAGCCGGCCGAGTTGGCGGCTGTGGCCAAGTTGCCGAAGAAGGAAGTCCTGATTGCGATGTTGTTGTCGGCCATGCAGGGTCCGGCGCGCGGTCTGGTGTATACACTCAGTGCGGTTTTGTCGAAATTTGTGAGAGTCATTGCGGCCATTCAGGATAAACGAAAAGGAGACGGGGATATGTCAACGACAACGACGAAATTATCACAGGAAGAATTGATCAAGGCCATCGAGACGATGAGTGTGCTCGATTTGGCGGACCTCGTGAAGGGGTTAGAGACCCGCTTCGGTGTCACGGCCGCCGCGCCAGTCGCCGCAGCCGCTCCTGCTGCAGGTGCAGCCGCTGCAGCCGAAGAGAAGACCTCATTTGACGTGGTGCTCGTGTCTGCTCCGGCGGACAAGAAGATCCAGGTCATCAAGGTTGTCCGCGAGCTCACGAGCCTTGGTTTGAAGGAAGCCAAAGATTTGGTCGAAGGCGCGCCGAAGCCCGTGAAGACCGGTGTCACGAAGGAAGAATGCGACAGCATGAAGAAGAAGCTCGAAGAGAGCGGCGCCAAGGTCGAGATCAAGTAGCCTCGATTTGACCAGTCTCAGTGTCTGTGGGTGCCCGCTCCGTGCGGGCACCCAAGCCTAACCAATTGTAGTGGAGGTCCGGGGAATGTCCGAAACGACTCTGCAAGAGTTCGTCGAACGGAAAGATTACTCGCGCATTCATAGCAGCATCGAAATTCCGGATCTCATCGAGATCCAGAAGCGCTCCTATGAGGAGTTCCTGCAGCGAGAGGTCGAGCCGGAACGTCGCAAGGATCATGGGCTCCAGGCGGCCCTGGCGAGTGTTTTTCCGATTCCTGATTACAACAATACGGCCGTCTTGGAGTTCACGAGCTACACGCTCGGCACCCCGAAGTACGATGAGCGGGAGTGTCTGGAGCAGGGGATGACCTATGCCGTCCCCCTGAAGCTTCGGGTGCGCCTGGTCGTGTTCGACAAGGAAGACAAGGGCTCCAAGAAAAAGGTGCTCGATGTCCGTGAGCAGGAAGTCTATGTCGGCGAACTGCCGCTCATGACGGAACGCGGGACTTTCATTGTCAACGGCACGGAACGTGTGGTGGTGAGTCAGTTGCACCGGTCGCCCGGCGCCTCGTTCACGCACGACAAGGGCCGCACGCACTCCAGCGGTAAAGTGTTGTACTCCGCCAGAATTATTCCCTACCGTGGATCGTGGCTGGACTTCGAGTTCGATGCCCGCGACATCCTCTACGTGCGGATTGACCGTCGGCGGAAAATGCCGACGACCATTCTGTTGAAGGCGTTCGGCTTTTCCGGCGACGATTTGCTCAAGATGTATTACCCGGTGGAAGAAATCCGGGTGTCTAAGGGCAAGATGTTGCGTAAGCTCGACCCTGAGATCCATCAAGGGTTGCGTTGCTCGGCTGAAGTGTTTGATAAGAGCGGCAAGGAGTCGCTGGTCAAGGAAGGCGCCAAGCTCACGAAGGGGCTCATTGCGAAGCTGAAGGCGGCAGGCGTGAAAGAAATCCCGCTGGCGCCGAGCGAGTTGATCGGCCGTGCGGTGCTGACCGAACTGGTGGACTCCAAGAAGAACCAGATCGCGGAAAAGAATCAGCGGCTCACGGCTGAGATCGTCGAAGCGTTGCTTGAGAGCGACATCGAGGAATTTCAGGCGATCTACTTTGATACGGTCACATCGACGCCGGTGATCATGGATACGCTGGAGATGGATAAGACCACCTCGAAAGAGGAGGCCATGGTTGAGATCTATCGTCGCTTGCGGCCGGGGGAAACACCCTCCGTCGACACCGCGCGAGCGCTCTTCGACAATCTCTTTTCGAATTCCAAGCGGTATGATCTTTCGCCGGTCGGGCGTTTGAAGTTGAACAAGAAGCTGGGCCTGGATCTGCCGTTGGAGCAGCGGACGCTGACCGCGCAGGACATGGTCGAGGTGATCCGGTATCTCGTGAACTTGAAGCTGGGCAAGGGCGAAATCGACGACATCGACCACTTGGGGAATCGTCGCGTTCGGTCGGTCGGCGAGTTGCTGGAGAACCAGTTCCGGCTCGGGTTGGTCCGCATGGAGCGGAGCATCAAGGAGCGGATGAACTTGCTGGATATGGAAACGGTGCTGCCGCACGATTTGATCAATGCGAAGCCCGTCGTCGCTGCGGTCAAGGAGTTCTTCAGCAGCAGCCAGTTGTCTCAGTTTATGGATCAGACGAATCCGCTCGCGGAAATCACGCATAAGCGTCGGTTGTCCGCCCTCGGTCCCGGCGGGTTGACCCGTGAACGGGCCGGTTTCGAAGTGCGTGACGTCCATCCGTCGCACTACAGCCGTATCTGTCCGATCGAAACGCCGGAAGGTCCGAACATTGGTTTGATTACGTCGCTGGCGACCTATGCGCGCATTAACAAATTCGGATTTATCGAAGCACCCTATCGCAAAGTCGTGAAGGGGCGAGTCACCGACGAGATCGAGTTCCTCTCCGCCATCGAAGGGGACAAGTACATTATCGCGCAGGCGAACTCGCCGATCGATGCGTCCGGTCGCTTGCTGTCTGAAACCATCTCGGCGCGATCCGCCGGGGACTTCGTGACGGCTACGTCCGACAAGATCGAGTACATGGACGTGTCGCCGAAGCAGGTGGTCAGCGTGGCCACGGCCTTGGTGCCGTTCCTGGAGCATGACGACGCCAACCGTGCCTTGATGGGATCGAACATGCAACGTCAGGCTGTGCCGCTGCTCGTGTCCGAGTCCCCGCTCGTCGGGACTGGCATGGAGGCGGTGGTGGCGCGTGATTCAGGTTATGTGGTGCAGGCGAAGCGAGCCGGCGTGGTGGAAAGTGTGGATGCCACGCGAGTGGTGGTGCGCGCCGATTCGAAGGAAAGCAAGAAGCGGAACGATGTCGGGTTGGACGTATACGACCTGATCAAGTTCCAGCGGTCGAATCAGAATACGACCATCACGCAGACGCCGGTGGTGCGGCTCGGGCAGCCAGTCAAAGTCGGGCAGGTTTTGGCTGACGGTCCCGCCATCGATCACGGCGAATTGGCTTTGGGGAAGAATATCCTCGTCGCCTTCATGCCCTGGGGCGGCTACAACTTCGAAGACGCCATTCTGCTGAGCGAGAAGCTCGTGCGGGAGGATGCGTTTACCTCGATTCACATTGAAGAGTTCGAGGTCGAGGCCCGCGATACCAAGCTGGGCAAGGAAGATATCACGCGCGACATTCCGAACGTCGGAGAGGAAGCGCTGCGCGACCTCGATGAGAGCGGGATCATTCGCATCGGAGCCGAAGTGAAGCCGGGCAACATTTTGGTCGGCAAGGTGACGCCGAAGGGCGAAACCCAGCTGACGCCGGAAGAAAAGCTGCTGCGGGCCATCTTCGGCGAAAAAGCGGGCGATGTGAAGGATACGTCGTTGACGGTGCCGCCGGGCGTCGAGGGCATCGTCGTCGATGTGAAGATCTTCTCGCGCAAGGGTCTCGATAAGGACGAGCGCTCCAAGAGCATCGAAAGCGAAGATGTGATGAAGCTCCAGCGTGATCACCACGAGGAGCTCCGCATTATCGATGAAGAAAAAACGAAGAAAGTCAGAAAGCTGTTGCTCGGCAAGGTGGTCGGGCGCGACTTGATGGATCCGGAAAGCGGCGATGTCATTCTGAAGAAGAAGGGTAAGCTGACGGCCGAGATTCTCAAGCGGTTGCCGGATGAAGCGGTCCGGTACATCATCCTGAGCGATCCTGACGAGCAGAAAGAACTGGAAGATGTCGATCGGCGGGCGAAGGAGCAGATCGAGATTCTGCAGACGCTGTACGACGAGAAGGTTGGCCGTCTGAAACGGGGCGATGAGCTTCCGCCGGGCGTGATCAAGCTCGTCAAGGTCTATGTCTCGATGAAGCGCAAGATCCAGGTCGGCGACAAGATGGCCGGCCGGCACGGGAACAAAGGCGTGGTCTCGCGGGTGTTGCCCGAGGAAGATATGCCTTGTTTGCCGGACGGGACGCCAGTGGAAATTGTGCTCAATCCGCTCGGTGTGCCGTCGCGTATGAACGTCGGTCAGATTCTGGAAACGCACCTGGGGTGGGCGGCGAAGGCGCTGGGCATCAAGGTGGCGAGTCCGGTATTCGACGGCGCGTCGGAAACGGAAATTAAGGCCTTGCTCAAGGAGGCAAACTTGCCGACCAGCGGGCAGACGATGTTGATGGACGGGCGGACCGGCGAAATGTTCGGCAGCCCCGTCACGGTCGGGTACATGTACGTTCTGAAGTTGCACCATTTGGTCGACGACAAGATTCACGCACGGTCGATCGGTCCTTATTCGCTCGTCACGCAGCAGCCGCTCGGTGGTAAGGCGCAGTTCGGCGGCCAGCGGTTGGGAGAAATGGAAGTGTGGGCATTGCAGGCCTATGGCGCTGCATCCACGCTGCAAGAGTTCCTGACGGTGAAATCGGATGACGTGCCGGGCCGGTCGCGGATGTACGAAGCGATCGTCAAGGGCGAGCCATTCCTGGAGCCTGGATTGCCCGAGTCGTTTAACGTCTTGGTCAAAGAGTTGCAGAGCTTGGGTCTCGACGTCGAACTGGTCAAGTCGCAAGACTAACCATTTGTGTGCCGGCCGTCGCGCCGGCATCAGAGGAGGTTACTACTTTGGAAGGCGTCTATACATTGTTTGAGAAGCCGCGCGATGCGGTTTCATTCGATTCGATGCGGATTAAGATCGCGTCGCCGGAAAAAATCCGGTCGTGGTCGTACGGCGAAGTGAAGAAGCCGGAGACCATCAATTACCGGTCGTTTAAGCCGGAAAAAGACGGACTGTTTTGCGCGAAGATTTTCGGTCCGATCAAGGATTGGGAGTGCAATTGCGGCAAGTACAAGCGCATGAAGCACCGCGGCATCGTCTGCGACAAGTGCGGCGTCGAAGTCATTCAGTCCAAGGTCCGCCGGGAGCGCATGGGCCACATCGAGCTCGCGGCTCCGGTGGCGCACATCTGGTTCCTCAAGGGCGTGCCGAGTCGGATCGGAACCTTGTTGGACATGAGCCTGAAGGGGCTGGAGCGCATTCTCTATTTCGAGAGCTATGTCTGCGTCGATCCAGGATCGACAGATTTGACGGAGAAGGAGCTGGTTTCGGAAGAGAAGCTCCGCTCGCTCCAATCTGAATACAGCCCCGGGTCCTACAAGGTCGGCATCGGCGCCGATGCCATCCGGGAGTTGCTCCGCAAGATCGACATCGCGGCCAAGTGGGATGAGATCAAGGCCAAGGCGAAGACGTCGGCCTCCGCCGCGTTGAAGAAGAAGTACGCCAAGCAGTTGAAAGTCATCGAGGCCTTCCGTAAGTCCGGCAACATGCCCGAGTGGATGATCATGGATGTGATCCCGGTGCTGCCCCCGGAATTGCGCCCGCTCGTGCCGCTGGACGGTGGACGGTTTGCGACCTCGGATCTGAACGATCTGTACCGCCGCGTCATCAATCGGAACAATCGCTTGAAGCGCCTGATCGAATTGAAGGCGCCGGGCGTGATTATCCGAAACGAAATGCGGATGTTGCAGGAAGCGGTAGATGCCCTCTTCGATAACGGCCGTCGCGGTCGCGCGATCCGTGGCCCTAACAAGCGTCCGCTCAAGTCCTTGAGCGACATGTTGAAGGGTAAGCAGGGGCGCTTCCGTCAGAACTTGCTCGGTAAGCGGGTCGATTACTCGGGACGAACCGTCATCGTCGTGGGACCGGAGCTCCGGTTGCACCAATGCGGATTGCCCAAGAAGATGGCGCTCGAATTATTCAAGCCGTTTATTTTCCACAAGCTGGAAGAGCGCGGCGCGGCGACCACCATCAAGAGTGCCAAACGTTTGGTCGAGAAGGAACGTCCGGAAGTGTGGGACGTGCTCGACGAGGTGATTCGCGAGCATCCTGTGCTGCTGAACCGTGCGCCGACGTTGCACCGGTTGGGTATCCAGGCGTTCGATCCCGTGTTGGTCGAAGGCAAGGCCATTCGGTTGCATCCGCTGGTTTGCGCCGCGTTCAACGCCGACTTCGACGGAGACCAGATGGCGGTCCACGTGCCGTTGTCAGTCGAAGCGCAGGTCGAGGCGCGCGTGTTGATGATGTCGATCAATAACATTCTCTCGCCTGCCAACGGCAAGCCGATCGCGGTGCCGTCGCAGGACATGGTGCTCGGCTGTTATTGGCTGACCAAAGAGCGTGGCGGCTGCAAGGGCGAGGGGAAAGTGTTCGGCTCGCCGGAGGAAGTGCGCATTGCATTCGACTCGGAAGCCTTGGAAGTCCATGCACGGATCAAGGTGCGGGTCGAGGGCGCGCTCGTGCAGACCACGGTCGGCCGAGTGATCTTGTCGGAAGTGCTGCCTCCGGGGATGCCTTTCGCCAACGCGAATAAGCTCATGACCAAGAAAGAAATGACGAAGCTCATCGATACGGTCTACCGCCAGTGCGGGCACCGTGAGACTGTCACGTTCCTCGACAAGGTCAAGGACACGGGCTTCCACTATGCCACGCGTGCAGGCATTTCGATCTGCGTCGATAATATGCATATCCCGACCAAGAAGCAGGAGCTGTTGGGGAAGGCCCAGCAGGAAGTGAGCGAGATCGAGCGGCAGTATGCCGAAGGTCTGATCACTAACGGCGAACGTTACAACAAAGTGATCGACATCTGGGCCCACGTGACGGAGCAGATTGCCAACGAAATGATGAAGGAGTTGGGCGCAGGCGGCGATCCGAATAAAGCCGAGTCCTTCAATCCGATCTTCATGATGGCAGACTCCGGCGCGCGTGGTAGCTCACAGCAGATCCGTCAGTTGGGCGGTATGCGCGGACTGATGGCCAAGCCGTCCGGTGAAATCATCGAGACGCCGATTACCGCCAATTTCCGCGAGGGATTAACGGTGTTGCAGTACTTCATCTCGACGCACGGTGCCCGTAAGGGCTTGGCCGACACGGCGTTGAAGACGGCGAACTCCGGTTACCTCACGCGTCGACTGGTGGATATCGCGCAGGATGTGATTATCAACGAAATCGATTGCGGCACCACCGATGGCATCATTGTGAGCGCATTGGTTGAGGGCGGCGAAATCATTCAGCCGATCGAAGAACGGGTGCTGGGACGGTTGGCGGCTGAAGATATCCGTGATCCGGTCACGGGCGAAATTATCGTGTCAGCCAATGAAGAGATCGATGAAGATCGGACCAAGGCGATCGTGGAAGCGGCGGTCGATCGAGTGAAGATTCGGTCGGTGCTGACCTGTCAATCGCGCCGTGGAGTCTGTCGTTCCTGCTACGGGCGCGACTTGGCCCGCGGGCGTTTGGTTGAAAAGGGCGAGCCGGTCGGTGTCATTGCGGCGCAGTCGATCGGTGAGCCGGGCACGCAGCTGACCATGCGGACGTTCCACATCGGAGGAACGGCGAGCAAGGTGGTCGAGCAGACGGTGACCGAATCGAAGCATGCCGGCACGATCAAGTTCATGAGCTTCGACGCGAAGAAAAATGCCGACGTGCATAACGCCGGGATCGCGGTCAAAAATAAAGAGGGTGAATGGGTCGTCATGAACCGGAATGCGAAAATCGCCGTTGTCGATGAGACGGGGCGTGAACGCGAGAAATATTCGGTCGTCTACGGCGCCAAGATTAAGGTCAAGGATGGCGGTCGCATCGAGCTCGGACAGAAGCTGGTGGAGTGGGACCCCTATTCGTTGACCATTCTGACCGAAGTCGGCGGCAAGGTGGCCTACGGAGACATCGTGGAAGGTGTCACGATGAAGGAAGAGTTCGACGAGGTCACCGGCCTCTCCCGTAAGGTCATCGTGGAGCATAGCGGCGCAACGTTGCGTCCGCGCGTGTCGGTTAAGGACGAGAGCGGAAAAACGGCCAAAGTGGCAGCAGCGGCCAACGTGGCCCGTTATCTGCTCCCGGTCGGGGCGCACATCTTCGTCGAAAAAGGCGCCGTGGTCACCCCTGGAGACGTGTTGGCCAAGATTCCGCGAGAGACGACCAAGACGAAGGACATCACTGGCGGTCTGCCTCGCGTGGCGGAGTTGTTCGAGGCCAGAAAGCCGAAGGAAACAGCCGTGATCAGCGAGATCGACGGTGAAATTTCCTACGATGGTTTTGTGAAGGGCATGCGCAAAGTGCTCGTCAACAATAAGATGGGCGATATCAAGGAATATTTTATTCCTAAGGGTAAACACGTCAACGTGCACGAGGGTGACTGGGTGCGGGCCGGTGAGCCGCTAATGGACGGATCGGCGAATCCGCACGACATCCTGGACGTGCTCGGTCCGAACGAGTTGCAGAAGTATCTCGTTGACGAAGTGCAGGACGTGTATCGGTTGCAGGGCGTGACGATCAACGATAAGCACATCGAGATTATCGTGCGCCAGATGCTGCGGAAAGTCCGCATCGAGGATCCTGGTGACACGGAATTCTTGCCGGGCAGCCAGGTCAGCAAGATGTTGTTTGACGAAGAGAATGAGCGCGTGGTGGCCAGGGGCGGCCAGCCGGGACTCGGGAAGCCAGTCTTACTGGGTATTACCAAGGCAGCGCTCACTACGGATAGTTTCATTTCCGCGGCCTCGTTCCAGGAAACGACTCGCGTCTTGACGGAAGCAGCGATCAACGGGCGCGAGGACAAGCTGCTGGGCCTGAAGGAAAACGTGATCGTGGGTCGGTTGATTCCGGCGGGGACGGGCTTCGACGAATATCGCGACACGTTCGTTGTGAGTCCTAAGCCGGAGCCTGTGATTGCGGTTCAGGGAGATGCCTCTGCGCTCACACGTGAGGGTGTGGCTGCGGGGTCAGAAGGGTCAACTCGCTCATAATCCCTGCAATATTGAGCCTGACTTGACAGTGAGATGGCGGATCATTATAATCCGCGGGCTCTAGACGTGAAGGTTTGGGCGGATCAGTCAAACTGTGCTGAAGATGAGAGTGACGTACTAATGCCAACGATTAATCAGCTAGTCAGAAAAGGTCGCAAGCTGGCGCACGCAAAGACGAAGAGCCCTGCGCTCAAGTCGTGCCCGCAGAAGCGTGGCGTCTGTCTTCGTGTCTACACCTCGACGCCGAAGAAGCCGAACTCCGCGTTGCGTAAGGTCGCGCGTGTCCGGTTGACGAACGGGATGGAAGTCACGACGTACATTCCCGGTGTCGGCCACAACCTCCAGGAGCACTCCATTGTGCTCGTGCGCGGCGGTCGCGTAAAGGACTTGCCGGGTGTGCGCTACCACATCGTCAGAGGTGCGCTTGACGCGGTCGGTGTGGCGGATCGAAAGCAGAGCCGGTCGAAGTATGGGGCGAAGCGTCCTAAGTAGAAAAGATTTTCTTTGTCGGTAACGAGAGAGTGAATGACACATGCCAAGAACTAGATTTTTAGACCAGCGCGTGACGCTCCCCGATGTGCGGTATCGCGACAAACTCGTCGGGAAGTTTTTAAATATTTTGATGTCTGGTGGCAAGAAGAGCACGGCGGAGCGTATTTGCTACGGAGCCTTCGATGTCATTCAAGAGAAGACCGGTAATGATCCGCTGAAGGTGTTCCGGACGGCGATTGATAATGTGAAGCCGGTCGTCGAGGTGAAGTCTCGCCGGGTCGGCGGCGCCTCGTATCAGGTGCCGGTGGAAATTCGTCCGGCTCGCCGGATGTCGCTGGCGCTCCGTTGGCTGGCTGAGTATTCGCGTACGCGCGGCGGGAAGAGTATGCGCGAGAAGCTCGCGGCGGAGCTGATGGATGCATCGAATAATACCGGGGCTGCGGTGAAGAAGCGGGAAGACGTACATCGGATGGCGGAGGCCAATAAGGCATTCGCGCACTATCGCTGGTAGCGTTGTTCTGTGCCGCAGCTGGGCCGTGCTGCGATTCGTGTAGACGGTGTTGGTCGATCGCAGCGCTTTGTTGGCTCGGTTTGCGGCATATGTATTTTTAGGGGAAGTACGTGGCACGTCAATCACCATTAGAAAAAACTCGAAACATCGGCATCATGGCTCACATTGATGCTGGTAAGACGACGACGACTGAGCGCATCCTGTATTACACTGGGATTTCGCATAAGATCGGCGAAGTGCACGAGGGTGCCGCGACGATGGATTGGATGGAGCAGGAGCGGGAACGCGGCATCACGATTACGGCTGCTGCGACAACCTGCTTCTGGCGTGACCATCGCATCAATATTATCGATACTCCTGGGCACGTCGATTTCACGATTGAAGTGGAGCGTTCCCTCCGGGTTCTTGACGGGGCGGTCGCGGTATTCGACTCCGTCCAGGGCGTCGAGCCTCAGTCGGAGACGGTCTGGCGGCAGGCGGATAAGTATAGTGTCCCGCGAATTGCCTTCATGAATAAGATGGATCGCATCGGCGCTGATTTTTACACCAGCGTGCAGACGATGATTGACCGGCTGGGCGCGAATCCGATTCCGATTCAAATTCCTATCGGCAAAGAATCCGAGTACCGGGGATCGATCGATCTCGTGACGATGAAGGCGTATGTGTATGACGACGAGACGCTCGGTGCCAAGTATAAGATCGATGAGATTCCGGCCGACCTGCTCGATCGAGCCAAGGAATACCGCGCGAAGATGGTGGATGCGGTTGCTGAGTTCGATGAGCAGGCCATGGATAAGTATCTGAATGGTCAGCCGTTAACCGAAGAAGAAATCCGCCGGGCTATTCGTGCAGGTGTGCTGTCGATGAAGATGACGCCGGTTCTCTGTGGGACGGCGTTCAAGAACAAGGGTGTCCAGCAGTTGCTGGACGGGGTCGTGGATTTCCTTCCGTCTCCGCTTGATGTCGAGTCTGTGACGGGCATTGACCCGAACACCGAGAGGGAAATCAAGCGATTCCCCTCTGACGATGAGCCGTTTGCCGCTTTGGCGTTTAAGATCATGACGGATCCCTTTGCGGGTCAGCTCACGTTCCTTCGCGTCTACTCCGGTACGTTGAAGACGGGAACGTCCGTCGCGAATGTGACAAAGGGGACGAGAGATCGTGTCGGGCGTCTGCTGAAGATGCATGCGAATAAGCGTGAAGACATTGATGTGGCCTATGCCGGCGACATTGTCGCGGCCGTCGGGCTGAAGGGTGCGACCACCGGGGATACTTTGGCTGATGAGAAGCAGCCGGTCCTGCTCGAGGTTATGAAGTTCCCTGAGCCGGTCATTGCCATGGCGATTGAGCCAAAGACTAAGCAAGATCAAGAGAAGATGGGGTTTGCGCTCCAAAAGCTGGCGCAGGAAGATCCCTCCTTCCGAGTGAAGACGGACGAAGAGACCTCGCAGACCATCATCGCCGGCATGGGTGAGTTGCACCTGGAGATCATCGTCGACCGCATGATGCGCGAGTTTAAAGTCGAGGCCAATGTCGGAAAGCCTGAGGTGGCCTTCCGGGAGACGATTCGTAGAAAGGCCGAGGCTGAGGCGAAGTACGTCAAGCAGACTGGTGGCCGCGGTCAGTATGGTCATGTGGTCTTGACGGTTGAGCCGGCTGAGTCTGGCAAGGGTTTGGAGTTTATCAATAAGACTGTCGGTGGATCGATCCCCAGGGAGTTTATCCCGGCGATCGAAAAAGGTGTGAAGGAGCGGCTTGATTCGGGCGTGATCGCAGGGTACCCGCTTCGCGATGTCAAGGTGACGGTGATCGACGGATCATTCCACGACGTGGACTCCAATGAAATGGCCTTTAAGATTGCCGGTTCGATGGCGTTCATCGATGCCTGCAAGCGCGCCGACCCGGTGTTGCTTGAGCCGATCATGAAGGTTGAAGTAGTGGTCCCTCAGGACTTCATGGGCGATGTGATCGGGAACCTGAACGGCCGTCGTGGCAAGATTCAGGGCATGAAGGCGCGGGCGGCTGCGCAGGTCATTGATGCCTCGGTGCCGCTCAGTGAAATGTTCGGGTATGCGACGGACCTCCGGTCGCGCACGCAGGGGCGCGCAACGTACAGTATGGAATTCGACCGGTACGATCCGGTGCCTCGGCAGATTTCCGAGGCGATCATTGCGAAGTATCGGGGCGAGTAGTCTGATTGATTCTTGAGTGAGGACGGGAAGGAGCGGTTATGGCGAAGGCGAAATATGAGCGGCGGAAGCCGCATGTGAATATCGGGACGATCGGGCACGTGGACCATGGCAAGACGACGTTGACGGCGGCCTTGACTAAGGTCAGTGCGGACAAGGGCATGGCCAAGTTCATCAGCTAC
>JAPLLG010000013.1:300000-441141 GCA_026387665.1 Nitrospirota bacterium | reverse complement strand
TATGGCCACATGAGCACATTCTAGGCCACGCATGAAAACGAGCGATTCCGCGTTGTTAGGCTGTGAGGTGGGTTGCGAAAGAGGCTGTTCCAGACTCTTAATCAGCGGGCCGTAGGTTCAACCCCTACACGGCCCACCAAAACTCCTCTCTACATCCCCTATTCCCCCTCATCCTTCCTTGTGCAGTCCTGGACGGGCTACGACACAAGTCTATTTAGCCTGGCTAGAATCGGTATTGAACGCCAAGTGACGTGTTCGTATTAAAAAAGTCACGTGCTCCGACATTCGATGAGCGCTGACTCCGCTGAAATCCCAGGGTCATCGCCGCTGCCTGATTCACCTCATAGCGCAGCTCCGCAGACCCCTGATGCGTCGTATCAACCACCCCACGATTCGAATCCCCGGCAATCTCACTGGTGAACATTTTCCGCCTATAGGCATAACCAACGGTCAACGACAGGGACGGATTCATCCAGGCCGTGGCCCCCAGTGACGCAAAATGCTGGCGGTAGGAGACATCGTCCTTGAATTGGACCTCCTGCCGCCCGTCCGCTAATCCCCGCTCATAAAGATAGGCCGTCGTCAACCTGAGCCAGGAGTTAAGGGCCCATTCCAGCTGCGGCCCCGACGTCCAGAACGTCGTATCCCGCTCGGCAAACGATTCGTTGAACTGACGGAGGCCGTAGCGGCCCACCAGGGTGGCGGTGAAAAACTCGGTCAGATGGCGCTCCAGTTGCAGCCGCCAGATATGGGACGTCACCCGCTCTTCCTCTTCCAACCGTCGGCCGGTGCGCCGTTCATTGTTCGGACCCAAAAAGAGATTCGGCACATAGCGATAACGGAGCAACAGGGACGTCTCGGAATCAAGCGCCTGCTTCAATTGAATCCGGTAGTTTCCGTGATTGAAAATGGGATTGTCGGTGAAGATAAAACCGTGCGCTTTGAATGAGACTTCGGTCTGACCGAGATTTGTGGGGGTGGAGGTATGGCGAACATCAAGGGAAGGCTCCCAGACGACGTCACTGGGCTTCGTCACCGGCACGATAGCCGGCTGACTGGGGTCTTCACTCAGGCTCAACCGCCTGGCCGACGAATGCTCGAACACGTTGTCAGTGTAGAGGACCTTGGTCTCCACTGTGGCAGACCAGTCCGCCATCGCCTCGCAGGGCGAGAAGAGCTGCGCACTGAATAATAGAAAGAAAAAGCCTCGGAGGATCAACCTGGCGTGAGCCCCTGCCATGGTTCACAGACGACCAAAAGACCTAACGTACAGCAGGACCTGCCAGGCTTCTTCTTCTGTCAGCACAAGCGGAATAAAAGAAGCCATGGCCGTGCCCTTGCTGCCATTCTTCAAAATCCAAAACAATTCCCCGTCGGTTCGAGTGGCTTGCCAGGCCTTATCCGTGAAATTTCTCGGCAGGGGCCCCTTCAAACTCCCCGGTGCAATATCACCTCCCAGCCCTTTCCCATCGGCTCCATGACATGCCTTGCAGAAGGCTTTCCCTTCAAACAACGCTTTCCCCTTCGCAATCATCTCGTCGCTGGGAGGGAACGGATTGGTCACGGCACGGGCCGCTTCGATCTGATCGCGCGGCACACGCGGGCGGAGGATTTCCTGACTTGCGCCCCACGAGAGGGGCACAACTTGGAGGAGCAGCGCGCCAGCCACCACAATAGTCCGAAACAAACTATTCACGCGTCATACCTCCCATAATAGGAGTCCAGAGAAGAGCAGGGAGGATTCCCTCCCTGCTCAGAATGTTCCTCTCCGAAAACTCGCTACTTGTCCGTCTTCTCCGCCTTCCGGTGCTTGTGGCCGACAGACTGCGGATGGCCGACCGTTCCGTTTGGCGCCTTGGCTCCATCCGGCCAGAGGTGGAAGATGATCCCGTCCGTCTGAGCCGCAATCGCGGCCACTTCCTTGGCCTGCGCCTCCGGCATATCGAGAATCTGGACGCGGCCCGTGGCGATCTCGATCTCGTGGTCATGGTAATACTTGTTCCAGGTCTTCAACGGCACATGGGCGCGCGAGACTGATTTAGACACGAAATACTCGACATCCGTGAGCCGCGCATTGGGCTCGGTCGATTCAAATAGCAGACACTGAAAAACCTCTGGTGAGATTCCCTTACAGTAATGGTGATAGGGGCCATGCACCGTGCCGTCTTCAAATTTGTGCGGAGCCATCACATGGATATTGAAACCATCGGCCGGGCCAGGCTTCTTCTCTGCTGCAGGAGCAGCAGCGCTGCCCTGGGCGAAGGCCGTTCCCATTGCGAAGACGAAAACACTTAGCACAGATGCGATACTCAGAGCTCGGATCATGACGACCTCCTAGATTGGGAATGGGACATGCGACTGACTATGGGAGACACAGGATTTCCAAAAGGATTCACCTAATCTTTAGGAATTTTGGGGAGCTGAAACGGAATCGGCTCCCCGGTCAGGGCCTTCAGAAAGGCTAGGAGGTCGGCCTTCTCATCAGCAGTCAGATTGAGCGGCTTGACGAGCGGACTCAGATTCTGATTGGCTCCGCCCCCACCATTGTAAAAGCCCACCACGTCTTCGGGAGTCTTCAATGCCCCGTCGTGCATATAGGGAGCCGTCTCACTCATGCTCCGCAGCGTCGGCGTCTTGAAGGCGCCCTTGTCCTTCTCCGCCTTGGTAACATAGTAACGGCCCAGGTCTTCCTTCAGCGGCCCCACTTGCGGCACGCCAAGATTATGGAACTGATTGTCGGTGAAGTTCGGTCCGTTGTGGCAAAGAATGCAGCGGGCCTTGCCCTTGAACAGAGCCATCCCTCGCACCGCGCGTTCATCCATGGCGCTGGCATCACCGGCCACGTACTTATCGAAGGAAGAATTCGTTGAAATGACGGTACGCTCATAGGCGGCAATCGCCTCGGCAATCCCTTGCAGATTCACCTCAGTCCCGAAGACGGCCCGGAACTGCTGCTGATAGCCCTTGATCTTGCTGAGCTTCCTCACGACGTGCTCGTGCGTCTCTCCCATCTCAATCGGATTCTGGATCGGCCCGATGGCCTGCTCTTCCAGTGAGCGCGCGCGGCCATCCCAGAATTGCACGTGATTGAAGGCCGCGTTGTAGACCGTAGGAGCCTGACGCCCGCCCACGCCACCGTCGATCCCGATGGATGTTTGGCGCGGGTCGGCAAATCCAGTCGCAGGGTTATGACAAAAGGCACAGGAGATCGCGCCACTCTTCGACAAACGGCCGTCAAAGTAGAGCTGCTTGCCGAGCTCGATTTTCGCTTTGTAGCTCAGATTGGTGGAAGGGATCGGAACCGAAGTCGGCAGTGGGCCGATATCCGGAACCGTGACCCCATCGATCGTCACCGTTCCGTGAGGCGCATGGCTGGAGGATGACGCCTGCGCCGACTTCAGATTGTCGAAAATCGACAGGCCTGATGCAGAGACCATCAGCCCGATCAGGCTAGCGAACAACAGACGATTATGTGTCATGACCATTCCTCCAGGACTCACATCAAGCACAATTTCCCTGACTGCGCCGTGCCGAGGATAACATGAGCTGATTCGTTTGGACAGCGAATGACCGGGCCACAGTTGATTGCATCAATCTGTTCACATGACTCGTGAATGGTCACACCAGCACTCGTTATTCCCCTAGCTGTTCTTGGCCCCCGCAAGCTTCAACACCACAGCCCATTCCTCCTCCGTCACAGGCTGAACCGAGAGGCGGGAACCCTTTCGCAACAAAACCATATCTTTCAGTCGCGGCTCCTGCCTCAGCCGATCGAGCGGCAAACTGGCCTTGAAGGTCTGACGATACCGGATATCCACCATGTCCCAGCGTGGAGCGGAGCGTGGACTGGCCGGATCATAGTGATGGTGAGTCTTGTCGAACTGGGTCTCGTCAGGATAGGCAGTCCGCACGACCTCTGCCATGCCCACCACCGCCGGTGGCTCGGCATTACTATGGTAAAACAGCACCTGGTCTCCGACGGCCATCGCACGCATGAAATTGCGGGCCTGATAGTTCCGCACCCCATCCCAACACGTCGTCTGTCCTGAAGCCTGCGCAAGATCCTCGATCGAAAATACGCGCGGCTCCGATTTCATCAGCCAATAATGGCGTCCTTGTGCCATCACGTCACCTCTTCCTGCTTGGTCATTCGGCTCGTTCCCTGTATGCTGCGAGCGATAATTCGTTTCTAACTGAGGTCTGCCAATGGAACTCACTCCATTCTTCTTCGGTCTCTATAAGTTCGTCAAGTATGGACTCTACCCCCTGACCTGGGTCCTGCTGCTCCTCAGCGCAGCCACGGTCCTAGCCCTCCGCCCCTTCTCGCCAACAAACCTGAAGTGGCTGCGCCGACTCGTCATCTCCTCCCTTCTGCTCCTCGTAATGTTGTCCAGTCCATTGGTCGCGACCCTGCTGATCGGCTCGCTTGAATCCTGGCACCGACCGCCACAGCTGACGCCATCCGACCGCTTCGATGCCATCGTGGTCTTGGGGGGAGGCGTCCATGAGAAGGGGGCGCTTCGACCGACCACTGAACTATCTTCCCATTCCAGGGAGCGAGTCACATGTGCCATGGATCTCTACCAACAGGGCTATGCCTCGATATTGGTGCTGACGGGTGGAGATGCGCGCATCTTCGGAAAAGGCCCGGAGGAAGCAGTAGAAATGAAACGATGGGCGCTCCGCCTCGGTCTTCCCGAGTCTGCCGCGATGATCGACTCGGGTTCGAGAAACACCTATGAGAATGCGACTGGGACCAAACGGCTGATCGGACCAGCCTCGATTCTCCTCGTGAGCTCCGCCAGCCATCTGCCACGTGCCGTCCCAGTATTTGCCAAGCAAGGCTTCCAGGTCACGCCGGCCCCCTGCGATTATGTCTCACAGAACCTGCCACGAGAAATCTTGGACGACATCGATCTATTCGACTTCCTGCCGGACGATGATGCGCTGAAACATTCAACCGAAGCGGTCTCAGAAATGGCAGGCCTCGTGATCTATTGGCTGGCAGGGAAACTCTAGCCGGTTGTGCGGTTGACCAGCCAATCAACGCTTCTCTATGATGCCGACAAGAAAACGGCACGAGGCGAAGGGATTGCATGGTCGAACGATTTGAAGTCGCGCTCAACACTCCAGCCGGACGGCTGACCACGGCCATTGATGTGCCGACGGGACTCATCCCCATCACGGCAATTGTCCCGGTCGCTCGCCGCCTGGGTGAGGAAGCCGCACAGCTGGAAGCTCATCAGGCCATCGAGGCAGGCCAGACCATCTCCTGCCGGATGGGTTGCGCCGCCTGCTGCCGCATGCTGGTTCCCCTCTCTCCCCCGGAAGCCTTCTCGCTGCGTGAGTATGTGGAGCAGTTGCCGACCGATCGACGCAGCCTCCTCCTAAACCGCCTCAGCGACACGAAGAACCGGCTGACACAAGCGGGCCTCTGGGATCAGCTCAACGCCGTGGCAGAGGCCTCCAATCCGATACCGGACGAAGCACTCGACCCGATCAACCGGTCGTACTATGCATTGAGAATCCCTTGTCCCTATTTGGAGGACGAGATGTGCTCGATTTACGAGGCGCGCCCCGCCGCCTGCCGTGAGCTCCTCGTCACATCCCCGGCGGAACTCTGCCAGGATCTGGTGCAGAATCCGGTCACGCCCCTGCCGGTCTCGATGAGAATCGGTTCCATCCTGGGACTGGTCTGGGGAACCTTGGCCAACTCTCCCCCTCGACTCATCCCGCTCCCAATGGCCTTAGAATGGGCCGAGCGGCATAAAGAGGAATCCAGACAGACCTGGCCAGGCTCATCCCTCTTGGACCAGGTCCTCGACAATATGTGGCGGTTTCTCAGCCAGGAGTTTACGAACAGGCGCAACACCAGCAGCAAGGGGCGATAGACTCGTCCCTCGTTAATTGTCTACTTGAGAAGGAGAAGCGACGACATGAAGAGCCCCGTCATCGTCTGTTTAGATTTAGAAGGAGTCTTGGTGCCGGAGATCTGGATCAACGTCGCGCTCAAGACCGGCATTGAGGAATTGAAGATCACCACCCGCGAGATGCCGGATTACAATGCCCTGATGAAACGGCGCCTGGCTATTCTGGATGAGCACAAGCTCACCATTCACGATATCCAACAGGTCATCGACAAAATGGGCCCGCTGGAAGGAGCCATCGACTTTGTCTCCTGGATTCGCGAGCGCTGCCAGGTCATCATCCTATCCGACACCTTCTATCAGTTCGCCTATCCCTTGATGCGCCAACTGGGATTCCCGGCGCTCTTCTGCAATCAACTCGAGATCGATCCAGCAGGCCGCATCGTCAACTTCCACATGCGGATGCAGAACCAGAAGAAACATTCAGTGGCGGCCTTCAAGTCTCTCAACTTTCACGTCCTGGCAGCAGGCGATGCCTACAACGACACGGCCATGTTAGGAGAGGCCCACGCGGGGTTCTTCTTCTGTCCGCCGGATCACCTGCCCAAGGAGTTCCCGCAGTTTCCTGTGACAAAGACGTACGGGGAGCTGCAAGCGCGATTCGCAGAGGCGGGGAATCTACCGTAACGGAGAGCTATCTCTCCCCATTCACCACTGCCAGCACCCGCCTGCCATACCGTTCCGCCTTCAGCTCACCGATCCCTGGAACTTCCAACAGGGCAGCAGGCGTCGCAGGCATGTGGCTGGCGATGGCCTTCAAGGTCTTGTCGTGAAAAATCACAAACGGCGCGACATCCTCTTCCTCTGCCAGCTCCGTACGAAGTTTCCGGAGCCGGTCAAACAGTTGTTGGTCCACCGGCGATGCTGGAAGAGCCGCCGTGGCCGCAGCCTTCTCGCGGGATAGCTTCTTCACCGGCGCCTCTCTCTGGCGCTCCTCCACAACGTTCAGCGTGACGGCACCGGCCCCCTGCAAGACCTCCTGCCCTTTGCTTGTCACATCGATCGTGGGATACTCCGCCCCTTCGACCTGAAGATAGCCTGACTCGATCAGCCCCTTCACTAGGCTGGTCACGGATGGCTTCGACAGCGCACGACACATTCCGTACGTAGGACAGCTTTCCCCGCCAAAGGCCAACAACGCTTTCGAGCGGCTGCCCCGGAGAACCTCGACGATACGGCTCACACCGAACCGCCCCCCGCACCAGGACACGGTCGCCAAGACCGCCTTCGCGGAAGCCGCGTCATCGCAGGAAGCCTCCCGCCTCACCTGTTGCACCGGAGCCACACAGCGATCGCAAAGACCGCAGGGGCCCAAGGCCTTCTCTGCTTCATCGCTGAAATAATCGAGAATCGCCAGTTGCCGGCAGGTCGATATGGACACATACCCCAGCATCTCTTGGAGTAGCGTCCTCATCCGCACTGCTCGGTCTGAGCCTTCCGGGTCCTTTGCCGCCAGTTGAATGAAATATTCCTGCGTGGCCAGATCCCGCTCATGGAACAACAAGACGCAGGCCGCCGGCTGTCCATCGCGGCCGGCCCGCCCGACCTCTTGATAATAGGCCTCCACACTTCCAGGAATATCGAAATGGACGACCAGCCGGACATCCGACTTATCGATCCCCATGCCGAAGGCATTGGTCGCAGCTAAAATCCTCACAGTCCCACGGCGGAAGTCGTGATGCACGAGCTGCCGTTCCTCATCCGAGAGACCTGCATGGTAGTAGCCGACCGATTGATGAGACTGTCCCAGCCAATCCGCGACCTCTTCGGTCGCCCGACGCGTGGCGCAATAGACCAGGATCGTGCCCTTCTCCCTCTCGCGAACCAACCGCTCCAACGTCGCCAGCTTCTCCTGGCGGGACTGACAGAGACGGACGGACAGGGCAAGATTGGGCCGGCGGAAGCCTGTGACCAACCGGAGCGGATCGCGGAGGGACAGACGCTTGCAAAGATCGATTTGCACGCGGGTCGTGGCAGTGGCGGTCAGGGCAAGACAGGGAGGATTGGTCAATTCCTGGCGGAGGCGGCCGATCTTGAGATAATCAGGCCTGAAATCGTGCCCCCATTGGGAGATGCAATGGGCTTCATCGACCACCAGCAAGGAGACCCAGAGACTGCGCAGGAGCTGGAGAAATTCATCATGCTGCATCCGTTCAGGCGCCAGATAGAGCAACTGAAGCCGCTTCTGATGGAGATCCTGAATTACCCGGTGCTTCTCAGAGCCTGTGAGGCCAGAGTGAAACGCCGCCGCTTTGATCCCTCGCTGTTTTAGGCTAGCCACCTGATCTTGCATCAGGGCAATGAGGGGAGAAATCACCAGGGTCAACCCCGGCAAGATGGTCGCAGGCAGCTGATAACACAGGGATTTCCCCTGTCCTGTGGGCATGACCGTCATGGCGTCACGCCCGGCCAGCACGGCGCGAATGACCTCTTCTTGGCCAGGCCGAAACGTCGCAAAGCCGAACCGTTCGCTAAGTTGTTTAGTTAAATCGTCCACTGGAAGTTGATTGGAAAAGCGATGGTGATGGATCGTAGGACCGGTTTGAGTATAGACGACTAACGGAGCATCGGCAACCAACGACAAGGCAAAAAGAAGCCCCGCCGGGGGTCTCCCGGCGGGGCTTTCTTTTTTGAGCAGGGCCGGGAGATCCTCCCGGCCCTGCTTATACTGTTCGAGTTCTTCTTAGAAATTCACCCAGAGCTGCGCATAGGCCCAATCCTGGCCTCTGCTCGTGCCCAGGTTCTCCGCGATATAGCCGCCAGCAAAGAGGTGGCCATAGGCAGCCTGGAAGGCCAGCTTGCCATCCATGAACATGTGCGTGTAGGCCACGTCCAATTCGTCACCGATGTGCGTCTTGGTGTTCCCCACCTTCGAATAGACATAGGCGCCCTGGCTGCCACGGTACCAGTTGTCTTCCTTGTTGGCCAGGTTCAGGCTGGTCGCCCAAATCTCGATATGGTCATCCTTGGTCGGCCTTGCTTGGAAGTTGATCGAAGGGCTCATCATGTTCTTCCAGGCTTGGACGTCCATGTAACCCATGTGGATGTGGTTCGTCGGGAACAAGTTCTCAAACGTATTTGCACTCTTACAAGTCCCTTGTAAGCCGGCGCCGCACTGCGCACGTCCATCGCCCGAGGCATAGTCGAAGTTGAAAGCCAACCGTGGCTTCCAGGATGACTGGTAATGGGTATAGCCGATCCAGTTTCTGGTGGCCCAGGCGTTAATATGCAGGTTCCGCTTACCGTCGGTGTTCTGGTCGGCAACTGCATTCATCTGATCACCCATTGAACCAAACTGGTAGACCAATTCGTTGGTCGCATCGAAATTGCCCTTGCGCATTTCGATCCTGTTACCAACCGTATGGCGGATCTGATTGGAATGCTTCGCCGTTCCAATGCCCGCCCCAGCATTGACCTGGGTTCCTGCATTATTGTTGAAGACTGCACTATTAGCATACAAAATGTAATAGGGCTCGATCAGGAATCCGGGGACAGACTTGATCTGATTGTAGAAAATGAACATATTGGCATCGCCACTCGAACCGCCGCCATTGGCGGCGCCAACCGTGTTCGTCTGGACCGAACCAGTCGGTGCCCCCTGATTCATGTCCCCTTCCGAGGTACGGAACCAGCCGAGGTAGGTGTCAAAGGACTTGGTGCTGTAATTCAACATGATACCGTCATGGGAGAATCCCGTATTGGCCCAATCGAAGTGGCCAAACAGGGAGTGGTTGCCGAACACGATGTATTGGCGACCAGCCTTCACGCTCAAACCCTGCACGCCCGCAAAATTGCGGACCAGCATGTAGGCTGCCCGCACGCCCACGGTGCCGTGGTTCAAGGAGGGATCAGCCGCGCCCCCGTTTGCTCCGGCAGCGGTGCCGTTGCCGGTAGCACTGTTGGTGCCCCAGGTGGACGAATTGATGAGCTCCATGTAGAAGTTCACATCCGGCGACACATCGTAGCCGATACCCAACCGGGTCATCTGCTGCGTGAACTGATCGTTTTGCTGTCCTTTGGTTCCATTCGCAGTCGTGTTCGTGTTTCTGGCGTTACAGGCACCGGCTGTACCGCTCATGTTGCTGCCGAAGCAGGTGTTGTTCCGCATTTCCGGCCTCACGCGCAGATCGGCGCGGAGCCAGAAGTTCTTGAGGTCGAAATTCTTGCCGATCTTGGGATCGTAGAGTTCGTAGGCTTCCTTCTGCGGGATCGCGCGAGGAATGGCCGGCACGTTGGTGATCTTCTCACCTTCCGGCAATTCAAACGCGGCTTGGGCCGGGGCCGTCACGAATGACATGCCCGTGGCCATGACGGCCGCACTGAAGAAGGTGGCCATACCGGCCCACCCCATCCGTCCCTGGATACTTCTCATAGCGTTCCTCCTGTTGATTGGATAACAGCCGCCACCGGTGCACGTTCCGGCGCTGCGCTGCCGACTTGACATCCAACTGCCTGCACGGTCATTGACTCACTCTCTTTCATCACTGCTCTGGCCTGAAAAACCGTTGTGCCCACGGCTCCCCATCCTTCCTCAACCTGCATTAACCTACTCTAACTTTGCCTAATCTGCCCTAACCCGATGATTATGACAAGTATTTTTTTAATTTTGACTCAGTCTCTTAGCCGTCCACCCATCACTGATCACTTCTCACTCATCACTTCTTCTAAGATTGGCCCGACTGGTTCGTCAGCCCCGTGCCCTGTTCGGCTTTTTGTCCGGCAGAATTGATCTGCTCCTCTGCGTCTTTAATCGAGGATTGAAAGTCCTGCTCGACCATCTTCACTTCCTGCTGGATCATGTTCAGTTCCGGCTCCACCGACTTACGCAGGTCTTCCGCCGTTTCCTTGAAGCCCTTCACCGCTTTCCCGACCTGGCGACCGACTTCAGGCAGCTGCTTGGGGCCGAACAGCAAGAATGCAATCACCAGAATAATGAGAATTTCGCCGGCGCCCAATCCGAACATGTTGCAATCCCGTGATGGGTAAGAGGTGAGGGGTGATCAGTGGCCGCTGTTGAGATTCTACCCTCACACGCATCACGGTTCACTGCGGCTCTAGCCCTGCTTGATCTGCTGCGCTGCTTCAACCGGGGCCGCCGTCTGCTGGGCCGCTTGTGCGATCTGAGTCGGCTGCGCCTCCGGCGCATCGGACGGAGGAGGCGTCACGTCGATGGCATCAGCCTCGTGGATGCTCTTCTTGAATCCTTTAATCGCCTTCCCGAGCCCTTCACCCAACTGCGGAATCTTGCCGGCGCCAAAAATGATCAACACAATGACCAGAATCAGCACTAATTCCATCCATCCGAATGATCCAAACATCAGTGCCTCGTAATACGTGTTGCGTGATTAGGTAATGCGCGAGACCGACGGACAGCGCTCGCTGCTCGCCCTTCCAGACCGTCTCGCTGCATTGAGATTACTTCCACTCGTTTTTCCGGCCAAAGAGAGGAGCCACTCCCCGAACGGGGGGAAGGCTATAGAAGAACAAATGATTAGTCAAGTAGAAACTCAGAGAGAACGCAGTCTTCCACACAAGGATCAGCGAGGGCTGACGAAAGCGTGAAAGTAATCGACCGGACTCGGCGGCGCGGTGAGGGCAATCATGAACGACTGGGGATCGTAGCCGATGTCTTCGAGATCCTTCGAGGCCAGCGTCAACTCTTCTTCTGTCAGATAGGCGACGGTGTCAGGAATACCGGTCGGCTTTAGCGCCGACACGAGCGCCTGAAGCACGTCGCGCTCCTCCGGCGGCATCTCCAGCGGAATCGGAAAATCCAGACGGCGCGCATAGGGACTGCTGTAGGTCTCGGTCAAGGCACGGAGCGTCTTGAGCATCAGACGGTCCTGCTCCCAGGGCGCCATTCTCGTGCCGGCGGAGGGATGGGTGGCGATGAGATCCATGAGGGTCAAGACATTGGTCCCTAAACTGCGCCCCACGAACTCCCGCTGGCTTTCGATGGTCATCGGGCCTGCTTCCAATTGTTTGGCCACCGCTTCCGCCAACGCGAAGTTGACCATGAAACTCTGCTGGCCGCCGAATTGGCCGTAGCAGGGCTTCTCCGGATCGTTCAGCACGTCCATGTCCGCCGTGCCCGCGTCGAAACTGCTGAAGCCGATCGCATCACGCGCCAACAGGCGCTTGGCTTCCTTGATCGTGGCATAGGCCCCCATATTCACGGGAACCACCACTTGCTCATCGATACGCTTGAGAAACTCCGTGATCGTCTTCCGGTAGGGGACCTCTTTCCATTCGACCGTCCGATATTCCCGCTCCCACACCAAATCGTCGAGAAACGGAGGGAACCCCTTGAGCGTCTCTACATCCATGGAGTCGAACGCGCGAACAAAGGTCGCCCAATCGGAAATTTTCGCGTGCAGGGCTTCGCTCAAATTCGGCCGCAGAAACTCTTCTTCAATCTCGTTCGCCTGGCGCGACATGAGCTTCGTCGGGAGATCGTTCCACAGTTCGTTGCAGATGATACGATCCACGCTCCCATCCGCCACACCTTCGAGCCGATCCACGGTCCCTCGATGGGTCGAGACCTGGCCCCGGTGGGGCGCGAGCAATGGATGGGCCAATGCTGCATCGAGCACCGACTGCTCCCAATCGACCAACACATAGCGGACGCGGGGATAGATCGTTCCGTCTGTATCGAGAACTTTCAGATGGCTCAAAAAACAAGCGGCAAGGTTGCCGTTGCCGGGGCCCCATTCCATAACCGTCAGAGATGGAAGCGAACTCCCCTCGCCTGACGTTTGACGTTTGACGTTTGACGCTTTGTCGCGCTTCACAACTTTTTCGAAGTAGTCTGCCGCAAGGGCATGGGCGAGCCGATAGTCGGCCGAGGCAAAGGTTTGGTAGAAACTACGGATCTGATCGCCCCGGAAGCGATAGAAGAGCGTATTGATATGGACTTGCCATTGATCGACCGGCTTATAGTCGCCGATGAGCTGCGGTAAGGCGTCTGCGTCTTGCAACATAATAGAATCCTGGTTGGAGCCCATGAGCTGGGCGAGAAGCGCGGATTCTAGCAGATGGCGGGAAACAGCCGCAACGGGCGCTCCTTGACCACAACGGCCTCCCCTTCTCCTTGACAGCTCCCATCGACCGGTGTACGAAAACAACCATGCCTGTCTTTTTCATCGCGCTCTGTATAGTCTTCTGTAACCTAGCGGGAACCGCCGCCCAGGCGGCGGAGCTGCCGATCACCAAGAATCCTCCCATTCCTGATTTCCAGAACCGCCCCCAAGACGCCATTCCCTACGACTTCGATGCCCCTCCGCAGGGTCTCTTCCTCTCCATTACAATGGCGGAAGGATTCGACGAGGAGCTCGGCTTTCGCCGTACGCACGAAATCGTGCCGGTCAAACCGACTGACCGGTTCCGCCCCGACACTCCAACCATCTTCATCGTCTTTCACCTCCACCAGCATTATCAGGGGTTCCAGGTGTTCGGACGGCTCTTCCCGGAAACGGTGGCAGGCCTCGACCCGGCCTTGATGATCGGACAAGATGCCATGCACATCGCGCTGGAAGACGAAAGCGGCTACCTCACCCTCTCCCCTCCGCAAACCAGATGGCAGCCCGGCCGATACAGAGTGGAAATTCACGTGGGAGAAGAGATCAACGAGATGAGCTTGATGGGCACGATGCGGTTTACGATTCTGGCGGAACAACCGTAGGGCGCCACAGCGTTTGACGCTCCCTCCATCATTCTGTAGAATGCCCGCGTGATTCTGTGGCTCCCCTTCTGCGTCAGGAATATCGACCCCTCATGACCGTGCCATCCCATCCATGGGCTTCCGTCATCGTCCCCATCAAGGATGAGCGAGACAATCTCGCTCCCTTGACGGAGCAATTGCTCAAGGCCCTGGAGGCCTGCGATGAATCACGCTCGGCGCCCTTTGAAATCCTTTTCATCGACGACGGCAGCACAGACGGCAGTTCGGACCTGCTCGATCGGCTCGCCGCGGACCATCCATCGGTACGGGTCTTTCATTTCGATCGCAATTATGGACAATCGTCGGCCTTCGACGCGGGATTCAAACGCTCGACCGGCGATCTGGTTATCACGATCGACGGCGACCTCCAGAACGACCCGGCCGACATCGGCACCTTGCTGCCCTACACAAAGACCTTCGACCTCGTGTGCGGGTGGCGAACCAACCGGCATGACAGCCTCGTCAGAACTCTGTCGTCGAAAATTGCCAACGCGGTGCGTAGCGCGGTCACGGGCGACCAGGTTCACGACACCGGCTGCTCGCTGAAGATCTTCCGCCGTGCCGTCGTGGACAGGCTCCAGCTCTTCAACGGCATGCATCGCTTTTTCCCGGCCCTGGCGCTGATGCATGGGTTTACGGTCACCGAAGTGCCGGTGCGCCATTACGCTCGCAAGCACGGCCAGTCGAAATACGGTCTCGGCAACCGCCTCTTCAAAAGCCTCTACGACCTCATCGCCGTGCGCTGGATGCAGGGACGGGTCCTGAAGTACCGCATCGCAACAGGCAAGGGATCTGATCGCCCATGAGCATCGAACATATCTGGCTCGCCATCGGGTTCCTCGGACAAGGGCTCTTCTTCGGCCGCTGGGTCATCCAATGGATTGCCTCCGAACGAAAAGCGGAGAGCCAGGTCCCGATCGCCTTTTGGTATATGAGCTTGATCGGAGGACTCATCACCCTGGCCTATGCGATCTATCGAAAAGATCCGGTCTTCATTGCAGGCCAGAGCGTCGGAGCCGTGGTCTATATTCGCAACCTGGTTCTCATCGCTCGTGCCAGCCAGGCGAAACCTCCCGCAGGCCAGTCCTCTCCACAATCATGACCGCCCGAGACTAACGACCCTATGACCACGACCAGCCGCTCTCACCATGCCCTGCTGCTCCTCGCACTCCTGGCCCTGTCGGGGCTGCTGTTCTTCCTGGGACTCGGCGCCATGGGCTTGACCGACCGTGACGAAGGCCGGAACGCTGAGGCAGGACGGGAAATGTTCGAGTCGGGGGATCGCCTGACACCGACCTTCAACGGCGATCTGCGCGTGGCGAAACCGGTCTTTCTCTATTGGTTAATGGATCGGTCCTATCACCTGTTCGGCGTCAACGAGTTCGCTGCACGATTCCCCTCCGCCCTCTTCGGTGTCGGCTTGATCCTCCTCCACTACCTGTTTCTTGCGCACCAGCGCGATCGAACCGTCGCGCTCTTCGGCGCCCTGATGCTCTTGCTCAACCTGGAAATCCTCGGACTCGGGCGCATGGCGCTGACCGACAGTGTCCTGATTTTTTTCATCACAGCCGCTCTGTATGGATTCTGGCTCGGCCTGCATGGTGAAGGAGCCGTCCGCCGATGGATCTGGGCCTTCTATGTCGGCATGGCCCTCGCCACCCTGACGAAGGGACCGGTCGGGTTCGCCGTGCCCCTCATCGTGGCGGCGCTCTACCTGACCTGGACGCGCCGGTGGCGAGACTATTGGCAACAGGGCATTCCCCTGGCCGGCATAGCGCTGTTCATCCTGCTAGCCGCGCCCTGGTATGCCGCCATGTTTTACATCCATGGCGACGCCTATGCCTCTGGCGCCAAGGCCAATACGATCGGGCGATTCCTCAGCCCGATGGAAGGGCACCACGGGACTGTCTTCTTCTATCTCCCGGTCCTGCTCATCGGCTTCTTCCCCTGGAGCGCGCTCCTTCCCGTCCCGCTCTATCGCACGCTCAAAGACTGGTATCAGCTCCGTCGCGCCGGCACGCAGTCAGACTCCACGAGAGCGTCAGAGCTTGAACTCTTTGCAGCCCTCTGGGTCGTAGGCGTCTTTGTCTTTTTCACCGCCTCTTCGACCCGCCTGCCCCACTATATCGGGCCCTTGTTTCCTGCCGCGGCTCTCTTGACCGCCTCCTACTGGTCGCGCTGCCTGCAAGATCCGACCACGAAAGGGATTCGCGGTTCCATTCACCTTATGATGGGACTGGGTTATCTCCTGGCCATCGGCTTTGCCTGCCTCCCCACGCTTTACGCCAACTACGCCACCAAAATGGTGCGTGAATTTCCCTTGGCAGGACAGGTGGGGCTCGGCAGTGGTCCCTATCTGGCGACAGCCATTCTGTTACTCGGAATCACGTTAGTGGGCTATCTTGGATTGAACGAGGAGAGGCGCGGAGGAACGTTCTGGGCCGCGGGGGCGACCTTGGCCGGACTGGTCCTGATCGTCATCGTAATTACAACGCCTCACATCAACCGCTTTGTGATCGCGCCCCCACAAGAACTCGCCTACGCAGCAGGACTGAACCTGGAACCCCAGGATCAATTCATCGCCTATGGAGTGACAAGACCCTCGTCCGTCTTTTACGCGAAGCGCAAGACGCTCTTCGTGCCATTCGGGGAAGAGGACAAGATCAGGGCGGCGCTGAAGGAGCCGAGGCGAGTGATGATCCTACTACCGGAAAGCGCACAGGCGAAGTTGCCGGAAGAAGCAACCGGACTGGTTCCTCTGCTCAAACGCTACGGCTATGTATTGCTGGCCAACCAACCGATGGTGACGATTCCTGAAAATGCCCCGCAGCCGCCAACCATTTTCGGCCATTGAGCGGCCTGCTAGACCGTCACGAGACCCTTCAAAAGATAGCTCGCCACCAACACTAGCAGCACCGCCGCGACGAACAGACTCTCCCCCATGGCAGCCCGCAACCCCACTGGACTATCCTCCATAGGCTCGGCCTGAACATGGAGCCCCTCCAACCAATGGGCAGCACAGACAAACAGCGCCACGGTTGCAACAAACAGAGAACCGGTCGTCATCCCTAATCCCAAGCCCACAAGCGCGCGGGCCAGAGACCCGGACAGCCAAGCTGGACGCCATGACGATCGCACCCTCCACGCAACATGGCCTGCGAGTCCCGCCAGGGTAAGCACCCCGCCACCGCACACAAGCGATTGCGTGATCCAGCCCTTCGACGGAAGCTGCGTGACCGTCCAGACGAACGCGAACGTCACCACGAAAAATGGCGCGATCCGACACACAGCGGTTCTGACCGCTGTTCGCCATTCACGCCAGGGATGCACGGCGATCATCCCCATCACACAACCGAGAGCTGCCCCTCCTGCCACATCGGTCGGATAGTGAGACCCGCGGACGACCCGGCTCGCGGCAATAGCCACTGCCACAGCGAACAGGGGCCATCTCACCCGCGGAAACTTTGCGGCGAGCACGGTCGCGACCGCGAATGCTGCCGACGCATGGCCTGACGGAAACGAGTCCCACCCGCTCCCGCCAGCGGGAGAAAACTCAAAGTGGCCTGTATCGATGAACTTGGGCCTGGGTCGGCCAATGGTATGTTTTAACATCGTAGCAACCACCGCCACGAAACCATGCGCGATGAGACTCTGCCTGCCCGCGTCTTTCCACTGCTGGTGTTTGAATCCGTACCCGACCGCCAACAACACAAGACTCAGGAGCACCAGCGACTCCCCTTTGCCGAGGCGGTCGCCGAGATCGCTGAACAGAACCAGCCAGGGGTTAGGAACAGAAACGACTGGTGGATAGAACGAGTGGACGAACCGGGCGAGAGGCACATCCCTCTCAAACAGCCCCACAAACACGAGGAAGAGTGAACAGACGGAGAGAAACACGGCTGCAGCAGACGTAAATCGTGAGTCGTGAGTCGTCAATCGCGGGAGATCCATAAGAATTGGTCTGCACGTTGAACGATAATCGGCGTCAACAGGATGATCAAAAAGGCCGTCCAGCAAGGCCGCAGCCGACGAAAGCACCGGAGGCGTAGTCTCTGGGCTACGTTGAGGATGCTTTCGAGGCGAGAACGATGCTGGCGGACTTTTTCAGCATCCTGTTACGGCACCCAGTCGGCGAGGAAAACATTGAACTCACCAGGCGTCTTGGCCCCGCGATCCGACACCCAAACCAGGCTGGCGCCATTCGGCGAGAACATGGGGAAACTGTTGAACTGTCCGTCGAACGTGAGTCGCTCAAGAGTCTGGCCGTCCTCACCGATCGCGTAGAGATGCACACTTGCCTTGCTTCCTTCGGCTTTCGTTTCAATATTCGAGGAGAAGATGATCCTCTTGCCATCGTGGAAATAGGAGGGCGAGAAGTTCGAAGCCCCGTTCTTCGTGACCTGCCTTTTCCCGCTTCCATCCGCATTCATCACGAAAAGCTCTAGCTGCAGAGGCTCCACCATATTTTGCTTAAGCAGAGCCTGGTACATCTCAATCTCCGCCTGCTCGGTCGGATGCGACGCCCGGTAGACGATGCGTTTACTGTCCGGCGAAAAAAAGGCGCCGCCGTCGTAGCCGACCTCGTTCGTCAGCCTCCGAGCCCTCGACCCGTCGAGATTCATGGCATAGATATCCAGATCCCCGTCCTTGACGGAGGTCCAGACGATCGTCTTGCCGTCCGGCGAGACCGTTGCTTCCGCATCGTAGCCTGACGAAGAGGTCAGCCGCTGCATCTCCTGGCCGTCGAGGCGCACGGCATAGAGATCATAGTCGTCCAGGGCCCAGCGGTAGGCCCCCTTCGGCTTCAGCGGACAGTTCGGCCCGGTGGCATAGGTCGACGAATAGAGCACGCGGCGATCGCCAGGGAAGAAGAATCCGTCGGTCGTGGCGCCCGTGCCGGTGCTCACCAAGCGCACGGTGTCGCTTTCCAGGTCCATCACATACATTTGATAACAACTCAGCCCGGCATCGGCCGGCTTGAGCATGGCCGCATAGGTATCTTTCATCCAATTGTTCGTGGATTGAAAAATCAATTTGTTCCCGCTGAAAGAAAAGTAGGCTTCGGCATTCTGCCGGCCCACCGTCAACTGGCGAACGTTCTTCAGATGTCGCTCGGCCTGGTGAGCAGGAACCGGCCGCGCCTTTTGCGCAAGGCCCTCCGCTTGCCCCTGCTGCTCACAGAGCAGCAGACCGATCAGTCCGATCATGCACCACTTACCGAATGGGATTACTGACATCGAGACGCACCTCCGTACGATCGCTTGCGAGCGGCCACTCTCCACGAGTCGCGGCCGCTCCATCGTGAAACACAAGAACACTATTCCATCCGTAAAAAAAGAGCATCCGCGCCACTTTCGTCACGGCCTGTGGCGTGGCGCCATACAACACCGTCACGACGCTGCCGGGACGGTCGACCCGATGGCAACTGACCAGCAGGGCCAGCCCGGGCCCTTCGTGCGCCGCGCCCATCACGGTCACGCCCTTCTCATCCAGGGTCACGCGCGCGCCGCAATGTTTGACCAGGATCGGTTGAATCTTCGAACGGAACTCGGGGCCGCCCAATACTAACACCGAACCTTCCAGAGGCAACAGCCCATCGTGAGCCAGCGAAGCAATCGTGGTTCTCTCACCGAGCGGTTTCTGCTCTTCCTGAGCCTCGATGCGCAAGACTAGGTCTCCTAGCGGCGAGGGATGGCCCGGCTCATCCATGAAGGCCATCAACACCGATCGCCGCCGGTCTGTGACATAGTGATTGAGCACCGGCGGCAACGATTGCCGAGCAATCCGTCTGAAGGCCATGAAGTCAGGATCGAGCTCCAGCGAGACCGGTCGCGCTGGCACGGTCAGGGAAATCCTCTCGCTCAGCTCACGGAGCGGCACAATCATGACCTGCTCCCGGTCTCCCTCCAAGCGAATCAACAACGGAAGGGAAAGGCGAAAGGGCTTGCCCGATTGAACAATCGTGACCTCAAGCTGAAAGATCTGGCCTGGTGCCCCAGCCACAGGACGGGCGACGGCCTCCGACAACGATAATGCCGGCGCCCCTGCCTGCTCCACCCATTGCGTGAAAAACCACCGGAGATCCTGACGGCTCTCTTCTGCAAAGACCCGTTCGAGATCGCGCCACTCCGCATGGATGCCGCGATACTGCGCCACCAGAGTCTTCAGGGCCCGCCAGAATGGCTCTTCTCCCACCTCCTGACGCAGCGCATGAAACAGCATGGCAGATTTTTGATAGCCGATGGCATTGTCCTGCTCATCCTGTTTCTGCATAAACTGCCCGACCGGATAGTCCCGCTCAGGCGGCACATGGAGATTGTAGCCCTGCACCATGAGCCGGCGTTGCTCCCGCGCCTGCGCCCGATCTCCCGTCAGTTCGTGCCAGTAATAATTGGCCAGGTAGGTCGTCAGGCCCTCCACCCAATTCCCGCGATCGATGCGATTAAACACGCCGTTGCCGATCCAGGAATGCACGATCTCGTGGCCGAGTGCATAGGGCTGCACATAATGGCGCTTGATGACGCCGCTCCCCAGCAGGGTGAACGACGGCATGCCGAGTCCGCTCGCAAAAAAATTCTCCACCACGGCGAACTTCTCGAAGGGATAGGGACCCAATAGCGGAATGTAGGCCTCCAGATAGCGAGCGGTCGCATCGAGATATTCCTCTGCCAGATCCGCATCGTCGGGAAAGAGATAGGTCACAAGCTGAACCTTCTGACCGGTCAGGGCTGTCCAGTCTCGAACCGTGGCGACAAATCTATTCGCGACCAGCGTGACTGCCTCGCTCGGCTGTGCCACGGTCCATTCCGTCAGCACCATCTGATCGTTGAGACAGAGTCCGCTGGGGCAGGCGCGCGACTCGCCGGCCTTCCCCTGCGTCACAACGGTCCAGCCGGATGGCACGGCCACCAACAGGGTGTAGGTGCTGAGCGATTCCGGGACATCCGGATACCAACGGCTCTCGCTGCTCACATAGACGCCTTCCGGCCCGATATGTCCGGCCGTCTCGCTGGGCGTCACAAAGCGCAGATGGCGTGGATCGCGCGGTGGATCGTTGATGAGGCCATGGTACTGCACCTCCAGCGTCACCAGTCCGGCAGGCAGGACCCCAGCGGGAATGGCGATCTGCTGCGCCGACTCAGACGTGGAACCATGCTCGAGTTCAAACGGCAGATCGTATAGTGGAGCTTCCGTCACGACCGATTCCTCCACGAGTGTCATGTGGTCGATCTGAAGCGTAGAGGCGAGAGAGAAACGAATCGGAAACTGCGGCGATGGCACCTCAAGGGTCAAGCGGTCCTTGGCAATGAGCAGATGTTGCTCAGGGACGATCTGGACGAACAGATCATGATGTTTGATCACAACGTGCGGGGTGACCTGAGCTGCAGCGCTGGCTAGACCGAGAGCACTGTGACTGAAGAGTACGAGAAGAAAAAAGCAGGAAAAAGAGATAGACCTACTTCTAGTTGGCATTGAAAGGGTTTTAGCATTCGCGGCAGACGAGCACAAGCTGGATGGATATCTGGAGTAAAAACAGGAGACTCCCGCGGGATGCTCAAAAAGGCCGTCCAGCAAGGCCGCAGCGAGTGAAGGCCTGAGGCGTACCTGGAAGGTACGTTGAGGGTCTGAACGATGCGAGAACGATGCTGGCGGACTTTTTGAGCATCCCGCTAGACGGAGGAAGAGACCGCCGAGGTTCCGATCAGCGCATCCACAAAAGTTTCGCTCTGGAAATCCTGAAGATCCTCGACGGACTCCCCGACTCCGATCAGCCGCACCGGCAACTTGAGCTCCTCGGCGATCGCGACGACAATCCCTCCGCGAGCGGTGCCGTCGAGCTTCGTCAGGACTAAGCCGGTGACGCCGACCGTCTGATGGAATTGACGGGCTTGCGCCAACGCGTTCTGCCCGACTGTTGCGTCCAACACGAGGAGCACTTCGTGCGGCGCGCCGGGACATTCCTGCGCGATGACGCGCGTGATCTTGCGGAGTTCTTCCATGAGGTTCGATTTCGTATGGAGCCGGCCAGCCGTATCGATGAGGACCACGTCCACCTGCCTGGCCTTTGCGGCAGCGATTCCGTCGAACGCAACCGCAGCTGGGTCAGAGCCATGGCGGTGGCGAATCACGTCGACGCCGACCCGGTCGGCCCAGACTTGCAGTTGATCAATAGCAGCCGCGCGAAAGGTATCAGCTGCCACCAGCAAGGGCACCTTCCCTGCCTGCACGAGCCGTTGCGCAATCTTGGCAATCGTCGTGGTCTTGCCCACCCCGTTCACCCCCACAGCCAGGATGACGAAGGGTTTGGGCCCCTTCGCGAGCAGAGCCTCCAACGACAAGCCCTGCACCGGCGTCAGCACATCCAGCAACGTGTCGCGCAACGTGTGCTGGACCAGGCCTGTTTGCGAGGCATCGGTCCCTTGCAACTGTTTCTTAAGACGCTCCATCACGCGCTCCACAACGCGGGCGCCGAGATCGGAGGCGATGAGGGCTTCTTCGAACTCTTCCAGGAGGGCAGGATCTGCCGCACGGCCCAGCAGACGATCCAAGGACCCGCGCACGACATCGCGCGTTTTGGTCAGTCCCTCGCTCAATCGCTGCAGCCATCCCATAGATCTACTCGTGCTGCTTTCGATTTACTCGTTTCGGCATCGACCCGATCGACCGGAGAACCATCCGTTCACGACGCTGCATCCGGCGCGCTTCCTGCTCGCTCCGCTCATGGTCGTAACCACAGAGATGCAGAATGCCATGGACCAATAACACGGTGAGTTCTTCATCCAGCGATCGCCCTCCCTCTTTTGCTTGGCGAACTGCCGTCGGCACGGCAATCACCACGTCGCCCAGCAGTCCGGCTGAAGCATGGGGCGCCTCCCTCATCGCAAAGGCCAGCACGTCGGTCGTGCGAGCTTTCCCCCGATACCGATGATTGAGGCTCTTCATCCGCCGATCGCCCACGAACAGGATGCCCAATTCAGCCGACGACTCCCCGACAGATGAAAGAATCGCCCGCGCCTGTCGATCCAGGCGAGCCTGGTCGAACGTCACACGTCGAATCTGAATCTGCATATGGACTGGCATTAATGAGACTGGCCCCAGGAGTCCGTGAGCGGTGAAGAAGGAGTGGCAGGCTTCGGCGGTTTGCCGTGAGACGACATACGCCGTCCCGACGCGTTGGAAGACTGAGCGGAACCCTGATGCTGATCGTAGGCCTTGATGATGTCCTGTACCAATTTATGGCGGACGACGTCGCGCTCGTCGAAATAGACGAATTCGATCCCCTCGACGTCGCGCAAAATCTCCCGCACCTCGATCAGGCCGGAAACCCGCTCGGGCGGCAGATCCACCTGAGTGATATCGCCGGTAACGACAACCTTGGAATGGAACCCGAGCCTCGTGAGGAACATCTTCATTTGTTCTGCGGTCGCATTTTGCGCTTCGTCGAGGATAACGAACGAATCGTTCAACGTACGGCCTCGCATAAACCCGAGCGGCGCAATCTCGATGTCGCCCCGCTCGATTGCGCGCGTCGCCCGCTCCATGTCCATCATATCGAACAGCGCGTCGTACAGAGGGCGGAGATAGGGATTCACCTTGGCATACATATCTCCAGGCAAAAATCCGAGCTTCTCGCCCGCTTCAACCGCCGGTCGCGCCAGAATAATGCGACTCACTTCTTTCTTCATCAAGGCGCTCACCGCCATCGCCATCGCCAGATAGGTCTTGCCTGTGCCGGCCGGACCGATGCCGATCACGATGTCGTGCGTCTCGATCGCTTCAATATAGGCTTTTTGCGTCGGCGTTTTCGGCGCGACGAATCGTTTCTTGGTGACAATCGCGGCGGAACTGGACAGGAGTTCTTTGATCGGGGTCTCGGGACTATGCCGGAGCGCGCTCAAGGCGTGGGTAATGTCCTCAGGCTGAAGCACCATGCCCTCGTTGGCCAGAGAGGCCAATTCTGTGAGGATACGTTCGGCATGGCGGGTCGCGTCTGGCGTACCGTCGAGGGTGAGTTCTTCGCCGCGCGCCGAGAGGCGCACGCCAAGGTCATCCTCGATCAGCTTGAGGTGCCGGTCGTGGTGACCGAAAAGGACGGCGGTGTTGGTGCCTTCTCGTAGTTTAAGTTTGCGCACGCGTAATGAGCGGGGCCTCTCCTTAATAAGAATGTGCCCATTCTAACAAACCGGGAAAAGCCGTGACAAGGGAAAGGAATAAGGCAGGCAAGCAAGGGAATCTTAGCCCCCCTGATTTCGACGAAATCTATCTCGCAAGCGTCACGTCAAACTCTTGGAAGGCCGTCCCTCCCTGACTATCTTCGGCCACCACCCGAACTTTGTAGGTGCCGGTGAGTTCTGGCGCGACGAGCCACACAATACGGCCCGTATCCGCCTCGATCGTCATCCCGGGAGGAGCCGTCTCAAGCCGATAGCGAATACGGTCCCCTTCCGGATCGATGGCTTTGACGGCATACTCATAACGCTCCCTGCCGACCGGAGCGGAAGGAGTCGACAGGATCGCCGGGGGACTGTTGCCCAGCACGAGCGGTTTCGATTTTATCGGTTTCCCAACGGCCGCCCGGTCTCGCGGCGTCACCTCAACCGTCACAATATCCATTCGAGCGAAACCCGTGGTATCGAGAACGGCTCCTTCCCCCTCCTGGGCAACCGTGGCGTTGCGCCACCAACGAAAGGACAGTTCAATGTTATCGCGGTCCGGATCCGCTACCTCTACGAACGCTTCGAGCCTGTCCCCTGGCTTAGCCGGCTGAGGCCGCACTGAGAGAGATGAGATGATCGGAGGGGTGTTGATGACCGCGACCTCGGCGGTGCGATAGATCGCGCCGCGCTCCTTACCATCATCTGGAACAAGCTCCACACTGACCCGGTCTCCTTTTTTGAGAAGATCGGGCGGCAGGGTCGAATCAGTCTGCCCTTGCAAAGGATTGCCATTCACCACCCACTGATGGTGAAAGGTCAATGCATCACGGTCCTGATCCTCAGCATGGATCTGTACGAAAATCGGCGCAGCCAGCACGAGGGGGGACGGAGCAACGGTGGCCTCATGAATCACCGGAAGGTGATTCCCTGACAGGCCTGAACCGCTGCCTCCCTCGGAGGATGATTCAGCGGTGCAGGCGGCGGTTATCACGCCCAGGGCAAAAAGGAACAGATATGCAGATTGACGCCTCTTCACATTATTCTCGCTGGTTAATCCAGGCGATATAGCGGCTGCGCACTGAGTTCGCCAAGTTTGTGCAGGGCTGGACGATCGTGCTGGAACTCGTATTAATAAAGCCCATCGCCCCGCCTTGGCAGCCGCTGCCGTTGCCGCTACCGCCGCTGCCGCTGCCCTGGCCGCCAAGCTGGATGGCCATCTGGGCGGCCAATCCACTGCCGAGACTCATGGATCGATTGACGGTCTGGTTACTGCCAGATGCCGTCGTGCCGATAATCGACTCCGTATAGGCGCTCCCCGTCAAATAGAACAGCGCGTACAGATTACTCGTCCCCGAAGAGCTACAGATATCGTCGTTCGGAATAAACGTGGGGAAGAAGACGATTCCTCCCACGAGCGTAGGATTCACCAAAACACGCTCACGGGCCGCAGGGAGCATGGTATACCACCCGTCCTTACTCTGCACTAACCCGATCAACGAGGTGGTCCCCGTGCCGGTAAAAGTGGTCACACCGGTCACACCAGTCACCTGGCTGGTTGCCCCGCCACACGTTCCGACGCTCAGGACGCAGACCTGCGCGCTTGAGACGTTCACCAGATCATTGTCGAGACAATTCGTGGTGGTACTCTGGGTGCAGGTTGCACCGGCCACAGAGTCCTTCACTCCGAAAAAGGACTGGGTGTCTGAGTTGGTCTTGTCGACTGTACTGTAGTAGCGGCCCGTGCCGAAGAAGACCCAGACCTTCCCTGTATCATCGAGCGTCGACGTCGGCGAGGACACGATCGGACCCATATTGCGGATCGTGCCGCTGGGCGGGAAGGTATCGAGCACTTCCGTCGGGACGCGGTTGGCGCCAGACGCAATTCCCCATGTGGCAGTCGAACAAGGCGCCGCAGCACAGGCCCCCATCGTCAGCCGGTACATCTTGCCCGACCAGGATCCACGACCGCTGTCGGTCGGATCGATCGTGCGCCCCACATAGACCGTATCGGATCGATAGTCTAAATTCTTATCCACGGTAATGAGATCCGCCATAAACGAATTCCATGTGCCGGCCGCCATCGTCGTCACCAGACTGTTGCCAGCCCCCGGCCCTGCCACAAGATCGACCGAGTAGAGCTTGGCGCCTTGCCCGGCCTCTCCTCCGTAGCCTGTGGCGCCGGAGCCGAACACGACAGACCATTTGGCGTTGGTATTGTCCGTCTTCGTATCGGCGGCGGGACTGGTCCGCACAATCGAAGGATAACTGGTAGAGAGCCCGAGGGCTGATGAACTGAAGGACCACAGCAGTTTTGGCGCAACTTCCGGGTCTGTGATGTCCAGCACGAAATAGGCCGTATAGAAGTTACGATTCGTCCCGCTGATGTTCACGGTCATCGTCGGTGCGCCGGTCGAGGCCGCGCAGGCTCCGCAACTTCCGCCCATGCGAAATCCACCGATCAGGATCGTGCCCCAGCCATTGGGATGGGACGACGACTGCCCGTTGATACAGCCTGTCGTAACCCCGGTCGTGGAGTCGCAGAAGATCTTCACGTCGGTCACCTTCGGCTTGAGGTCGACGTAATAGACATGGGTATAGTCGGCCTGAGTCAGCCACTTCAGCTGGGGAAGCAACTGATAGGGAATGAAACCCCAGAGCTCGTCACCCAATGTTTGGCCGCTTGTATTGTCCGTCGGGTTTTTGGTGAACCAGCCATGCTCGACGGCTGAGCCAGTGGAGGGGTCGTCCCCTCGATGATAGAACCCGCCGTTGAAGGCATGCATCATCCCGTCGTTCGAACCCAGGTAGGCCACCAGGCGGCGGTTCTTGTACTGTTGAAAGAACGCCGTGTAGGTGGAATCGCCGTACAATAAGTCAAACCGTTCTTTCGGCGGCCCGATCACCGTCGGCGTGGAATGGATCGGATCTCCGTATTTCCACACGGCAAGCGTGGCTCCCACAGTCAATTGCCGGTCGCGCAGACCGCTGACCTGGGTGCCGCGAATGAAGTTGATGATATTGTCGGCCGTATAGGGAGCTGCGCCGGCCCTGAGGTAAGGACTCAAGGTGGCGGAATTAGCTGTGGTGAACGGGAGCTGCTCCCCCGCATCGACCAAGCCGTTATTATTGAGATCCACCCAGGTGAGTACCGTTCGATTCGCCGGATCGGTCAAGGCCAGACGTTTGCCTGCCTCCCAGACCGGCTTCATATCGCGCAACCCGATCGATTCATAAGCGGTTGCGCTGTCGGCCTTCCCGTCGCCGTTGTTGTCGTGATAGCGATCGACGAACACGGTATTGGTCGCCACGTCGAATCTGGTCCGCACGATCTTATCGTCGGTGTAGACCAGCCGCCCGTCGGCGTTGGTGTCCTCACGAAGATTCCCGTAGGTGTCCAGGAAGAGGCCCTGGGTATAGCCAGTCCATTTAACATCCCTGATCCCTTCGTAGGTGAGGGGATAGAAAAACGATTGGTACAGCGACCCGTCGCCGGTCGATGAAGTCGCGAGCACCGAGACGGCTGTTCCGGAGGCGCTGCGCTGGAGAATGCTGGTGATGGCGGAAAGGAGTTTGTCCCGGAGGTCGTCGGCATCGGCCGATTCGAAATAAGTGTCAGGAAGGCCGTCTGCGCCCTGCGCGCCGGTATAATTGTTCACCTTGTCATATTCTTCGACTAAGTCCGGCTGATTGTTCCCGTTTCGGTCTTCAAATCCCCCGGTCTTGGCCGTTGTTTGTAAGATCTCCCGCCCGATCGCCTCACCGAACGCATAAAACGTATAGACCGTCACATTCTGGAACCCGGCCAAATCCTTTCCTGCCTCATTGAGCACCGGCAAAGTCGTCTGGCGAAGATCCGTCGTATGGGCGTAATAGGCCACGTCATCCAGATAATGTTTGCCGCTGGAGGCATAATCGGTCTTATGCCCAGCGCAGGTGGTCGTCGTCGTGCTGGTACAGTGCGCGGCGTGATAGGAATGGGCATAGTCCTGCAAGCTCGCAGGAACGTTCGTGTCCTGCGTCGGCTCACCATCGGTAAAGATCATGACGAAGCTTTTACAGCAAGTCACATAGTTGCCTGGCGGAGTAGAGCTCCAATCGGGAGACTTGAAATAATAGGGATCGCGGCTGGTGACATTGTAGGAATAGTCCGAGTTGGTATAGGCCGGAGCAAGCTGCGCGAAATAACGCGTAGCCTCATAGAGTGATTCAGCCAGGGGCGTGTAGGTTGAAGCAGTGGTAGATTCGATGGCATTGACCAGGGAAGTAATATTGCCGCCGATATCCGCTAAAACCTTTCCACCGTCACCGGCGCCCTTGAACTCCATCAGGCCAAACCGGGCCTTACTTCCCACCGCCTGAATGATCCCATCAGGCTCCGCCGCAATCTCAGCCTTGAGTGTGTAAGAGGTAGACGAGCCCCCGCAACCGGAAGCTCGCACAAGCAGGTTACTGCCAGACCGGCTGTAACACTTGTTCCCCGTATAGGGACTGACGCCAGTCGAGGAAACAGTGTCGATGGAATTTGACGGGCTTGACTCGAGAACCAACGTCCCCCCCGGATAACAGGTACCGTTCACCGCTCGAGGTGCGCATTTGCCACCCATCATGACCCACTTCGTGATCTCGATCCTGGTCATCGTCAGATAGTTCAAGAAACTACCCAGCCAGGGAGCCCCGGCGCTGCAAGGGTCTCCACTTGCAGCCTTATCGGCTCCAGGAGTGAATTTATTGGATCCGTAGCTGTAGCACTTCGTGGGTGCGAAATAACCGTTGTAGTCTTTGCTCGAATTGTACGCTTCGGCGTTGTCATGATAGGCTGAGCTGTCCATACTGCCGGAGTTGTCCATCAGTAATAAAACGTTCGGAGGCACCGCGTCGGCGATGAACGGTGGAGTGGACGTGTAATCCGCCATCGCCTGCGCCTTGACTTCCAATGGGAAACAAAGCGGCATCATCCCCAGCACACAGAGTCCTGGCCAAATAATTGTCGCACCAAAATTGGTGTATCGTGTTTTCATAATTGTACTTTCACCTCCTATCGGTCATGCACCCAACCGGCTCTTCCACCTAGTTGAGGCTGACAGGCACGGCTCACGTAGCTTTCTTACCTCGGTATGATCACGATGATCTTATAAAGGGCCCCTTCTTTGAGCTGGTACTGAACAATCAGCCCCGGCCTGAGCTGGCTCCATTCCATCGGCTTACCTTCATCATCCAAAAGGGTCATTTTCTGGTGCAGACGATAGGTCGTGCCCTGCACATCGAGAGTGGCCTGACCGACTCCTGTGATTTCACCTTCCTCTAAAGAACCACGGGACTCGGCATTCGACGATTCAGCCCAAGCAATCGGCGCGAAAAGTTTCGGCGCCGCTCCTTCCTGCAGAGCCAGCATGATGGCGAGCGCACAGATTGCGCTCCTCAGCCGGACCGCGGATGGCTCAATTTCAGTTGAATCCATCGTGTCATGACCTTCCATGTCTTGCCTCATTTCTGACAGGTCTCTCCGGTAAGCGTACAGGCATAGACCGCTGTGACTCGCGCGGAGGTTCCCGTCGCCGTATTCTCCGCAATACAATCGACCCGGTAATACACATCGGATGACCCGACGGCGGAGTTTCCCGTGCCCTCATAGCCTGCGAACTGCTGCATGCCGGACCCTGCCTTGCCTTTCAGATAGAGCCGATCGATGTCGCCTCTCACCCGATAGGCCCCGACCGTCTGATCTAAATTGGGTGCTGCGCCTGTACCGACCGGTACATCGAGGTTGTTGTCGAGCTGGCCCATGATTTCCTGACCCAACACCGTTGCATTCGCTTGGGGGACAGGCCCGGCAGGAGTGGCATTGCTCAAAAAAGCTGCCGGCACGGTCCCGCCACCCACATAGGGATCAATCGTCTGCTGGAGCACATTGACGGCAGTCCCGGTACAGGCCTCTGCCGCAGTCGTGGCGGATTCCGTCGAGGTCACGAAGCCGGCCATCCGGCTTTCGAATCCGGTCACCGTGAGAGCGGCGACACCCAGCACCGTCATCATCAGCATGATGAGCAGAACGGTCAGCATGGCAACGCCTTGCTCATTCACCGCCCGGTTTCCGCTATTACACAACAAACTCCTGCCCCTCATGTCGTGACTCCTTCACATCCGCTGATTGCGCGTTTCAACCGTTCGGGTCAGCACGCGCCGACGATAGTCCGAATAGGGAGGATTCAGCCCGGCGAAATCGCCCGCAGCAAAGAGGCCCTGCGCATGGTTATGGTCGCTCACCTGCAAGCCGGTCGGCGAAAGGGAGGCGGCGCCTCGTCCTTCGCCCAATCCTTGGTCTGAGTCCGTTTGCCGCGCGACGATACTCACCTGCACCAAGCGGATCTTGTCCGGTGTCATGGGCGCAACGTTCCACGTATTATCGGTGATGAAGTCCGCCTGATCGAAACCGGCGGCGCCCCCTTGGTTGTCGATGATTCGGTCAGCAGCCCCCCCGTTGACCGCGTTATTACACCCGTCGCAGGCATAGGCGAATTGAATGTCCTCGACTCCGTCGGCGACGGACACGCCATTTCTAAGCAGGCAGGGCGCATCCCCGCTGCAGATTGCGACCGTGGTCCCGATCGAGTAGGTCACGCATTGCAGCAGATACACCGGCATGCCGGCAGGAAAGGCTGTCGGCGCAGGGATCGACGCAAAGTTCAGGCTGTTGCCGGTAACGGAGGTGACGGAAACCGTAGCGACGCCTCCGATCGTCACAACCGCGCCGGTCAAACTTCCGCCTGCCTCCGTCGCCATATCTGCCACGGCGCCGGTCGGAAGCGTAACCTGGTTGAAGCTGGCTGTGCCCCCGATCCCGCTCATAAGGCTCCAGGCGGGAGTACTCGACTTTCCGATCGGCACTAACAGACGAATAGAGTCGGGCCCCCGATCAACGCCAGCAGGCGTCTGGTCCATCGGAACGATGGCCGTCGCACAAGCTCCGACCGGCCCCGTCATGCCGAATCCTGCCAGTTTGATATCGCGGGACAGCAGGTCCATCGCAATGCGCACATTTTGCTGCGTCTCAACCACTTGATCGTTGGCTTTCGTGGCCTTTTGAGTCGTAATCAGCATTGTGAAGGCCGCGGCGGTCACCACCATGGCCACCACCAGCCCTACCATCAATTCGATCAGCGTCATCCCCTGTTCCAGCGCCAGGGGTGAGTCCGCAGCCCGTCCGTTTTTGCTTTCCATCATCACATTCATCATATCCCTACATTCAGAGTCATTCAGGAGCGACTACGGTCGTGGTCACGACCTGCCGTTGCCGGGCGATCTTGCCGACCCCGGCAGCTCCGCTCCATGTCACGGTCACGATGACGCTACTCATATTCAATGAAGGATTCGTCGGCCCTGTCGGCGTCACCGCAACCTGGCCGCGGAGCCCTCCCACCCCTGAGGCAAAGCTCCCGGTGAGCAGAGCGCTCCATTGATCACAATCTCCCCGCGCCGTCGGCTGCGCCACAGAATCGATCGCACAGGCCACGGACGTATCAATCCCGTTATAGGCTGTAACATTGCGCCGATTGGATTGGATCCGCTCCATCATGTCGGCGGCGAAATTCGTCACGCGTGTCATTTCATTCGCATCAACGTTACGACCCAGCGAGAACATCTGCATAGTCGATAAAGCCAGCACGCCGATGGCCAGAATCACGCTTGCCACCATGCCCTCGATCAGGGAAAACCCGCCCTCGTTCTGTTCCCTCGTTGTCTGTGCGTCCTGAACCATACAGCCTCAATCGTAAAATTTATGGACAAGTTGAATCGGGGCACCAGGTGACTTTCCCTCGCGGAGTGATCCGAACCGCATAGGAGAGCCCGCGGTTATTCGAGAGGACAATCTGCTGATTGCCAACTCCGCCTCCCGATCTGATTCCAAGCGGAGAAAACGCCACGGCCGCCGGGGCGGGATTCAGCCCCGTCACGCTCCCCATCATTTTGGTCGAACCAATGACCGAGCCCGAGCCATCGCTTGCTGAAAGTTCGACGAGCCCGCCGCTCAACGTCAGATTCACATTGACCACGGCATTTCGATTCATCGCAGCGATGCGAGACATGTTCAACTGACTTTGAATTTCCGTTACCGCCTGCTTCAATTGATACTGCGCGTGCCAGACTGAAAAGTTCGTCACCGCTAGCGCCGAACTAATGCCGATGATCGCGCTCACGATCATCATTTCGATAAGCGTAAAGCCTGCCTCGGGGCTTGCTTTGGATCGCGCGATCGTCTCTGAAATTGAAAAATTACACATGGCGAGTCTGTAATGGTGAGCAAGGGGCATGCCGTCTAAAACACAGCATCCCTCGCCCTAACCGTTTGATTTAGCAGGCCGCTCTATCGATGGGCGGAAAGAGATTCGGCCATTTTTCTGTCCACCGCCGGACGGTTTCTGTCCACCGCGAACGATCGCCGTCCAACGGGATGGGCGGTTGCTCGCGGTTCTAGCGTGATCCGCATGGTTATTGAGTAGTGGCGCTCGACACAGGCCGTTCGTGCGCCCGCCTGCGAACGGTGGAGAGAGACAGCTGATAGGCTGGCGATCTGGAATGAGTTGAGCTGGAATGACGCGTAAGTGGGACTGCTTATTTCATAGCGGTAGCACGGACCTGCCGATAGGTCGTCAGGCCCTGGAGCGCCTTCCGAATACCATCCTGAACCAAAGTGGTCATGCCTTCCTGCATCGCCAGGCTCAGTATTTCGGCGGAACGGGCCTTGGACTGAATACGGCTCCTCATCTCGTCCGAGCCGATCAAGAGTTCGTGGATCGGCACACGGCCCTTGAAACCGGTTCGGTTGCAGGATTCGCAACCTCGGCCACGGTACAGACTCCAGTCAGATCGATACTCGATGTCGAGCATGGGCCAGGCCGACGCTCCATACCCCTGCGCCAGATCGTCATACTCCTGCCGACTCGGATGATAGGCCTCCTTGCACTGGCTGCAAATCCTTTTGCAGAGGCGCTGGGCGAGCACTCCCAACATCACGTCGGCAAAGTTGAACGGGTCGCAGCCGAGATCCAGCAACCGGATCACCGTCTCAACGGCGCTGTTCGTATGGAGCGTGCTCAGCACCAAGTGGCCCGTGAGGGAAGCCTCGATGGCGATATCAGCCGTTTCTTTATCACGCATCTCGCCGATCATGATGACGTCGGGATCAGCGCGCAGAAACGCGCGCATCGCGGTCGCGAACGTCAGATCGATCTTCGGGTGGACCTGAACCTGGCGAAGCCCGTCCTGGGTGATCTCGATGGGATCTTCAGCCGTCCAAATTTTCCGTTCGTCGGTATTGATATGTTTGAGGATGGCATGCAGGGTCGTCGTCTTGCCGGATCCGGTCGGCCCGACGCAGAGGATGATCCCGTGCGGCTTCTCCGCTAAGGTTCGAAGGGCCTGCATGGCGGCTGGAGCGAACTCCATCATCTCAAGCGACATCGGCTGCCTGGCTGTGAGGAGGCGCAACACGACATCTTCGTCTTGTCCAGACGTAGGCAGGGTGGCGACGCGGAGCTCAATCTCTCGATCCTTCGGCAGCCGATACCGGATCTTGCCGTCTTGGGGTTTGCGCCGCTCCGCAATGTCGAGATGGGCCATGACCTTGATGCGCGACACAACCGCCCTCCGGTAGGCTGCGGGAATCCTCATATAGGTGAAGCAGGTGCCATCGACGCGCAAACGCACCGCCACGTCTTTCCGATCCGCGTAGGGTTCGATGTGAATGTCCGATGCGCCGAGACGGTCAGCTTCGACGATCACTTGATTCGTCAACCTCACAATGGCTGAGTCGTTCTCGTCGATCCCGCCAGAGAGGGGCTCGACGGCGGACTCATGAGGGATCTCATGGGTCAACTCACCGAGGATGGCGCCGATGGACCCACTCATCCCCTGCCCTGTCGCCAGCAGAAGAAACTGTTCGATGTCCCGGCGCAACCCCACAACATAACGAATGGTCATGCCGGGAAAGGTACGCCGCACATCCCAGCCCTTGTCGAGATCGTGCGGATCGCTGGTCAGCACATCAATGAGCGAGCCTCGGCGCGCAATCGGCAGCCAGAGATTATTTTTGAGATAGTCGAGGTTGAGTGTTTTCAGCAGGTCGGCATCGATGACCGTTCGTTCGTCATAGGGCAAATAGGGACATTGGTAGAAATCACTCAGCGCCGCGCCCAATGCCTCCTTCGGCACGCGATATCGGTCGAGCAGCAGCGTTTCGAGATCGAGACTGCCGTCTTTCGCATCATCGAGCGCCGCCAGCACATCGTCTTGGCTGATGATCCCGCGATAGACCAGCGAGTCCAGGACATTCTGCTCGATCGTGCGAGAGGGTTTTATCCCGCGGCTCCCCTCCGCCTTGCTACCCCTTCTGCCGCTCAGAATATCGGTTTCGCCGATCATGTCCAATCCCTCATACTCCCTCCCAGCATGTAGCAGGCTATGGGGCAACTATGTTGAACCACTAGCCACCCGAAGAGTGGTCCCGCAGGATGCTCAAAAAGTCCGTCCAGCAAGGCCACAGCGAGTGAAGGACCTCAACGTGCCCTTTAGGCACGTTGAGGACCTGAACGATGTGAGAACGAAGCTGGCGGGCTTTTTCAGCATCCTGCTAGTATTTTGCCAGCCAAGTTCCCGGCGCTCGGTACACGACCGGAAGTCCTTTGAAAAGCCCCTGCGCAAGATCGGCGTTGTACCAGACCTCCGCCACCGCTCCAGCTGCCGTCACCGTCTCTCCTGCGATCAGTGCGCCATACAGGCGGGTGGACCGTTCGAGCATGATAGTGCCGGCGGCACAGAGCACTCCGTTCACGTGAATGCCTGACAGTTGCACCGGCACTCGCGCGCCCAGCGAGTTCGTCCCTTCCGGTGCTGGACTCAAAGCCGGGACAGATTTCCCCGTCCCGCGGGGTCTGAGCACCACATGACCCTGCACGACGAGAAGCCCTTCGAAATAGTCCGTATCCAACACCAGCGTACCCAGATTATCTGGGCGTGGCGCTTCCCCGTCGAGGGTATCGATGAACACCAGCCCCTGATGGCTGCCGACCGATAGAGACTCGAGTACCTCCGCCGAGGCCATTCCTTGATCCGACTCCAGCGCCCCGAGCGGATGGAGTCGCCCGAAATAGTCGAGTCGATAGTAGCGGCCGATCTGACGCGCAAGCTTCTTCAGTGGCTCATAGTCCCATTGATCGAGCCGGACACCGGGCGTTGGGTCTTGATGCGTATGAACATTCGACGGGAGAGGAGCGCTCACTTCCTGACCGGGCGGTGGAGATGTGACGAAGACCGTACCGCCGATCCAATAGTCGCTCCATCGATCCTGCACAGACCGCATCTCGCCATAGGATTGGCCAGTGACCGGAGCCGCACTGCTCTTCACCACCAGGTCCTCAACTCGCTTCACCGAAAGATCCCCCATGACTCTCAGGTCTCCCCAATGCAGCAGGACCGGAGATTCAGCACCGGCCTGCATGGCTCCAAGGGCCCGTCCAACCTGCAGCGCCGCACGAACTGCGGAAATCGTCACAGCCCCGAACTGAAGCTGGACCGTTCGCGCAACCGGTCTACGATCAGCCGTCGTAGCCGTCACCTCGACCGTACTCAACAGGCCAGGCTGCAAAGGACCATACATTTTCATCTTCAGAATACGGCCGAGTCCTCTCATGGCATGGGAGAAGCCGCCGGGTGAATCGTTGAGCGCCTGATTGTCCGCTTGATTCACCGCATCGAAGAGGATATCGGGGCGGTCAATCGTCCCGGCAAACTGAGAGCGCCCGGCTCCATCGAAGAACGACGGCCCGCTAGCGAGGTCTCCCTGGCGCTTCACAAGCAATCCGGCAACCGATGCCGGCGCGGCAACCGGATCGTGGAACCAGCTCATCACAAAATCCGCTCCCGCATCGGCCATCTGCTGCGCGACCTTGTCTTCTTTCATGGCGCTGACGCCAGCCCCATCCTGACTCGCCAAATACAAAGCCGTCATGCCCGCGATACCCAGCAAGACGATCAACATGAGTGATGCGAGAAGCACGTGACCTTTCTCACACCGGCTCATACATGCTCCCCCACCCCACAGCCACCCCATTGATGGAAATGCCTCCGTTACGTCCGGAGGCTCATGGCTCGAATCGCACGAGGCCCTTGCCCGGACAGACTCACTTCGACGACGACCAGCTTGACGAGCGCTGGCTCCGTTGCAGCTTGCCCCTGCTCATCCCAATAGGAGAACCGCGCCTCCGTGATATCTCCCACCAGCACGCTCGCGCCACCATCCAGCTGCCGCATCAGCCTCAGAATACCGTGGTCGTCGCGGCGGCTGTAATAGCGGATACGATTCTGAAGGGAGACAAAGGCACCGGATGGAATCGCCAGGGCCAGGGGCTGCGTCACCGTGAGCAAGCGCCGTTGACCATCGCGAGCCAGGGTGAGCCTCTCACAACGGTCCATCCAGCAGACAGCCACAGTTTTCCTGTTATCCCACCCTCGCCCATCTTCGACCGGCAACACTGTTTGGCCAATCCCGACCGCTGCTGTGACCGTCGTCGAGAGACCTTGCAGGTTCGCAAAAAACTCTACTGAGTCCGGAGCCGTCGTGATAACAGAACTGGGGCCTGCAAGCCTCAATTCCTGCTCAAGCACTTCCAGCCCGAGGCGAAGATCTTGCTGCTGTGCAACCCCACGCTGTTGCATCACAAACTGTTGCTGGAAATAGGACAAACTTTGAAGCGTGACGCCGAGGATGACCAGCCCTGCCGCCATGGCAAACATCAATTCGTTCAGGCTCGCCCCTGCTTCTGGCCCCACTCGATACCAACCTCTTACCTGCCGTCCTGGCCACATCCTATCTGCTCCGAGTGACAACCTATTATTGACGTCCGACGAACGACGGATTGGCCCGCAGAGTGCCGATACGCACTTCACGCTGACCTACACCCTCTGGATAAACCGCGCGAGCTTCAAGAAAAACATGGCCTGAATCCAACAACGAACCGGAACGGCTCGGCGTTACGGTCCAGACCAGATGGATACTATCCTGGTCCCAACTACCGGAATACACTCCATCACCAGCCAGCACATCACCCTCTGCCCCATCGTCACGCATGACAAGATCCGTAACGCCATCGTGATTCAAATCGTCCAGCAAGAGGCGATCCCATCGCACCGATCGCTTGGCCTCGATCCGTGCTTCCGCCATTGCCAGGGCCCGTGTCGCCCATGTCCCGTTTCGAAGGCTCCGTTCTGCTGCCTGGAACGATCCCATCGCCCCGACCAACCCGATCAACGTCAGCGTCATGGCCACAAGCACTTCGGCAAAACTGGCCCCGCCCTCTGCCTGAATACACCAACCCCTCGTCATGAGACAGACACTCTTCCTGTGATGCTGACAGTGAATATCGTTTCACGCCCCTGACTGTCTCGCACGCGAATGGTGGTGGGGGTCGCAGCCCGACCGCTGGGATGAAACAAGAGCTCAGGCCCGGCGGTCGGCTCCTCCACGGCAACTCCCTTGTTGCCATACTGATAGAGATGCAGGAAGCCATCGGTGTCCGCACGTCGAAGCGTAATGGTGCGGCTCTCACAATCGAACACGACCCGCATACGTTCTCTCCTGGCTATCGCCAGTTGTCTGGCCAGCCTGAGCTCCGAAGCAATTTCGACTGTGACATTCCGCGCCTGAACCCTTGCCGTCATGGCCCGATAACTCGGCCCAGCCAGGGCAGCCATCATGCCCGTGATCGCCAGTACGATGAGGAGCTCCGTCAAACTCCAACCCTGCGCCCCGATCTGTAATTCCCTCGGCATGGTCCCTCGCACAGAAAAATTCCACTCAAGAGAATGGCCAGGACTCCAAAACCCATGCCACGCCGACCGACATCCAAACGCGCTACTGCTCGTCCGGAATGAACGCGGAACGTGCCGCAAGTCCACACGATTTCTCGCAGTCGCGAAAAATCGTGCGGAAATGGGACAGCGGACCCATGAAAAAGGACTCTGCTGTTTAGATACAGGGATTCCCCTGAAGGGATACGGGGAGCAGTATTAGTTAATAACCGGACCGAGGAGGAGTTGATACCAATCGAAGAGCGGCTGGGCAAAAAACATGGAGAGGAGGGCCCCCAATACGAGAAATGGGCCGAAGGGGATATAGTCGTCACGCTTCATGATGCGTAGCGCTATCAAACTGATACCGATAACGGATCCGACGAACGAACCGATCATGATCGTCAGCAAGGCGGGCTTCCAGCCGAGAAACGCACCGATCATAGCCAGGAGCTTAATGTCGCCACCTCCCATTCCCTCCTTACCGAAGAAATAGGGGCTCACCCAGGCCAGGAGCCAGAGGATCCCGCCTCCGATCGCCAGGCCCAGCACCCCATTGATCAAACCCACCGGCAAAACCGTGGCTGCCCCAAGAAGTCCGATCACCATTCCAGGCACAGTAATGACATTGGGAATAATTTTATGGGAGAGGTCGGTCCCCGTCACCACGACCAGCGATGAAAACAACAGAGCATAGAAAGCAGCCGTCCAGCCGGGGCCGAAGAACCAGACGATGGTGAGATAGCCCAGCACATTGGCCGCCTCGACGAGAGGATACCGCGCTGAAATTGGCGCGCGGCAAGATCGACAGCAGCCCCCAAGCCACAGGTAGCTAACCAGAGGGATATTATCGTAGAACTCAATGGCATGAGCGCAGGAAGGACAATGGGAGCCGGGCCAGGCGATCGATTCGCCTCGCGGCAGCCTGAAGATACAGACATTCAAGAAGCTGCCGATTAGCGCACCCAAGATCCCAACCACAAGATAGAGAATCCATTCATGCATAATCGGCTCGACTACCAGCAGCAACTTCAAATGACCAGTTTGCTTCGCATCACGGACAAACACTACTAGGTAGTAGCACTAGGGCCAATATCCTGCGATTTACTTCCAGCGCAAACGTCCCTTATAATCTTTATGTGTTCAGCAAGGGTTTGTCCTTGCGAGTTATTCCGGCACGTTTATTATACGGCAACATTTCGCGCGTCAAAGGAGAATACGATAATGGCACGGACCGCACCGACGACAAAAGCAAAGACGAAAGCAAAGACGAAAGCCAGCCCTTCCTGGACCAATGTCGCCCCGCCACCCCGCAAAAAGCGGCCCGAGTCGCTGACGAGCCGGGAGCAGGAGATCCTTGAACTGATCTGGGCCGGGTTTAAGAATAAGGAAGTCGGGCAGCGGCTCAAGATCAGCGTCAAGACCGTCGAAGCACATCGGGCCAACATGATGAAAAAGATGCGGGTGTCGAATACCGCTCAGCTGCTGAAGACGGCGATCCAGGACGGAACGATCAAGATTCGGTAGGCTTCACCGCTGGCGCCGCGTTTCTGCGGCGCTGGCGGACCGCTTCGAACAGGGTGACGGCTGCGGCAGCCGAGACATTGAGCGACTGCACCTTCCCCAGCATCGGAATTCTGATCCGGTCGTCACAGGCCCCCAGCACACCGGGACGAATCCCTTCTCCCTCTCCTCCCAACACCAGCGCAATCGGCCCGGTCATGTCGATGTCGGTGTGGAGTTTCTCCGCCTGCGGATCGACGCCATAAACCCAGAGGCCTTCCTCTTTCAGATCCTGAATCAAACGAATCAGATTGGCCACGCAGCCGACGGGAATGTGATCGATCGCCCCGGCTGAGACCTTCGCCACCACCGGCGTCAGACCGACGGCGCGACGTTCCGGAATAAAGACCCCATGAACACCGGCCGCTTCAGCTGTCCGCAAGACCGCGCCTAAATTATGAGGATCTTCGACCCCGTCGAGAAGCACCAGGAAAGGCTTCTCGCCTCGCGTCTTTGCCCGGCCGAGAATCGCTTCCGTCGTGCTGAATGATTTGGCCGCGATATACGCGATGACGCCTTGATGATTCCCGGTCGGCACCAATCGCGCAAAAGCCGGAGGGGGTTCGATATGAACGGGGACTCGCTTGACCTTCGCCAGCTGCACGAGATCGGCAAATTGCCGATCGGTTCGCATCAAAATCAGCCGCTGCAACGGACGCGTGCCGGCACGCAAGGCCTCGCGCACCGCATGCAGCCCGTAGATCAGATCCGGAGGACTATCGCTTCCAGCGACTGGTGCCGTCGGGCTTATCTTCGATGACGATACCGCGGGAGGCGAGGAACTGACGAATCTCGTCGGCCTTCTTGAAATCTTTCTGTTTCCTGGCTTCATTGCGTTCAACCAACTTACTTTCTATCTCATGGTCCGCCAGAACGGTCTGCGAACCCTCCCTCTCTGATGGAGCACCTGCTGTAAGTTTAAACTGCCATGCCTCCAATTGAAACAGGCCGAGCACAGCTCCCAACGATCGGAAAGCCGCATCGGCCAACCTCCGCCCCTCGGCCGAAAGGCCCTGCTCCAGAAATTTATTTACGTCGCTGCGGAGCTTCTGGAGCGACGCCATCGCCATTGGCGTATTGAAATCGTCGTCCATCGCCTGCCGAAAGGCCTCCTGCGCCCGATCGATCGCAGGAACCAGCTCCGGCTCGCCCGTGGCGCGACCTCCCGCCTCGTGCAGGCGCTGAAAGAGATCGTAGAATCCGTCCAAGGCCTGCTTGGCTTCCTTGATCGCGTGATCGGAAAAATCGAGCGGGCCTCGATATTGGGTCGCAAGTAGAAAATACCGCAACATCTCTCCGGTAATATCTTCCGGCCACTCAGACTTTTCAAAAATCTCACGGATCGTGAAGAAATTCCCCAGAGACTTGGACATCTTCTCCTGATTGATCTGCACGAACCCGTTGTGGATCCAGTAGCGCGCAAATTCTTTCCCGGTCGCGCCACAGGACTGGGCGATTTCATTCTCGTGATGGGGAAAAATGAGATCCATCCCCCCGCCGTGAATGTCGAAGGTCTCACCCAGATGCCGCATCGCCATAGCGGAACATTCGATATGCCAACCGGGACGCCCTGGCCCCCAGGGACTCTCCCATGACGGCTCGCCCGGCTTGCTGCCTTTCCACAACGCGAAGTCCATCGGATGACGCTTCCGCTCATCCACATCCACTCGTGCGCCGGCCTGCAAATCTTCAAGCTTACGCTTCGAAAGGCGCCCATAGTCCCGATACTTCTCGACTTGGAAATAGACATCGCCTGCTACTGGATAGGCCAGACCCTTCTGAATCAGCGTATCGACCAGCTGAATGATCTCGGCCATATGTTCGGTGGCTTTCGGCTCATTCGTCGCTCGCCGAACCCCGAGCTTTCCCATGTCCTGATAATAGGCTTCGATGAACTCTGCCGTGATCTTGTCGCAGGAGACGCCCCGTTCATTCGCCCGCTTGATGATCTTGTCATCCACGTCGGTGAAGTTCTTGACGAATTCGACCTGGTAACCGCTGAACTCGAGATACCGCCGGATCATATCGAACACGAGCGCGCTCCGCGCATGGCCGATATGGCAATAGTCGTAGACGGTCACGCCGCAGACATACATCTTGACGTGCTTCGGCTGGAGCGAGTGGAACGGCTCTTTTTTTCCGGTCAGCGTGTTGTAGAGCGAGAGCATGGGCGGTTACAGCTCCGGATTCACGCGGCGCTTCGGCCAATGGGACCAGAGAAAATAGCCCAAGCCAAGCGCCAAGCTCAAGCCGATCACGACGTCGAACTGATGGAAATAGTCGCGCAGGTGCTCCCACTCTTCTCCCATTTTCACGCCGATATAGGCCAGGAGATAACACCAGGGCAAAGCGCCGAGGAAGGTGAAGAGGATGAACCGATAGATATTCATGCCGGCAATGCCCGCCGGCAACGAAATGAAGGTCCGGACAACAGGAAGCATTCGGCCGAAAAATACCGCCGCCTCTCCATACTTGGCAAACCAGCGATCCGCCGTCGCGATATCCGTTCGCGACACCAGCATGTAGGGACCGTATCGCTCGACGAAAGGCCGACCACCCCAGACACCGGCATAATAGGCCACAATCGAACCAGCGACGTTTCCAATTGCGCCGGCCAAGGTCACGCCCAGCATCGTGAACTGGCCCGATGATACGAGATAGCCGGCGAAGGGCATGATGATCTCGCTAGGCAAGGGAATGCAGGCGCTTTCAATGGCCATGGTCACGAAAATGCCGGTGTAGCCGAACGTCGAAATCATCGACACGATAAACCGGCTCAGTTCCGTAATGATCGCTTCGATCAGATTCCCCACAGACCCTAGCTCCTCTTCTTACCTTTTGGCTTCGGCGCCGCAGCAGGACGGCGCCCCATTTCCCATTTACGGAATCGCTCCAACGCCCGGTGGTTCGTCGTATCGAGATGCACAGGCGTAAGCGAGACGGCCCCCTGCTCCAACGCCTCGTGGTCCGCATCCTTGCTCCGGCTCCAGGACACTCTGGTTCCGGCAATCCAATAGTAGGTCCTGCCTCGTGGATCGACCTTCTCGATAATCGGATTATCGAACCGCCTGCGGCTGAGACAGGTCACGCGCACGCCCGTAATGGCCGAGAAGGGCCGATCAGGAATATTCAAATTGACCAATGTTTCGTCCGGCAAACCATCTTTGAGAATCAATCGAGCGATGCGAACGGCATAGCGAGCTCCCGCAGTGAAATGAAACCGCTCCTGCCCCTCCTGCGAGACAGCCATGGAGGGAATACCGAGGATCGTCCCTTCCATCGCGGCCGACACAGTGCCGGAATATAAGACGTCGTCGCCAAGGTTCACGCCTTTGTTGATACCGGACACAAGGAGATCGGGCGGTGCAGGGAGAAGCTTCAGCACGGCCAAATTCACACAATCGACCGGCGTGCCGCTGACGGCATAGATCCGCTTCCCCAACTCCTGCACGCGCAGCGGTTTATGGAGCGTCACCGCATGGGCCGCGGCGGTCCGCTCACGATCCGGCGCCACGACCCAGACCTCGCCGACTTTGGCTAAGGCCTTGGCCAGCGCCGTCAAACCTGGCGAAAGAACCCCGTCATCGTTGGTCACTAAAATTCGCATCGGTCTTTCAGAAACAAAAAGAGCTGCCGGCGGCAGCTCTCTGTTTCAGTGCTGAGTGCTGGGAACCGAGTCCGCGGCTATCCTGTTCGTCTCAGTCCTCAGCACTCTTTATTTTGGTCGGGGCGAGCCGATTTGAACGGCCGACCACTCGCACCCCAAGCGAGTACGCTACCGGGCTGCGCCACGCCCCGACACGCTCTATTCAATTTCACCGTCTCCTGCATTGTCTCTCTGGAGGCGCCCAGAATGCAACCGGCCAGGGGACAACGAATCAGGACCGTCGTGGGGCTTAATACGATTCCAGGATTTTGAGAATCGCCTGGAGATTCCCCCGCAGTTTCTGCGCCAGTTCTTTGGGGCGGATCCGTTGACTTGCTACCCGACCTCGCCTGGCCCAATAACGCTTGACGCCTGCGAGGGTATGGCCCTCTTCGTACAGCATCCGTTTGATTTCCAACACCGTTTCGATTTCACGCCTGACATAGAGCCGCTGATTCCCACGACTTTTCTTGGGCTTGAGAAACGGGAATTCCGATTCCCAGAATCGCAGCACATAGGCTGGCAACTTGGCGATCTGGCTGACTTCGCCGATCTTATAAAAAACCTTGCTGCCCAGCCTGGGCTCGTTCCCCATGACCGGTCCTCGTGGTGGGATGAGTTAAGGTGAGTGAACGTCTTATGAATTGACGTATTTTTTAAATACTTGACTGGGGCGAAAGGTCACGACTCGACGGGGCGTGATCCCGATTTCTTCGCCAGTCCTGGGATTCCGGCCCTTCCGTGCCCCTTTACTCCGCACCACAAAATTTCCAAATCCGGCAATCTTGACCGACTCGCCCTTATGCAGCACTTCTTTCAGCATGTTCAGCACAAGTTCGACGATATCTGCGGCTTCGTTCTTCGAAATACCAACCTGCTTGTAGATTTCGTTCGCGATATCCGCCTTCCTCATGCTTCCCCCTCCGATGCCGCTGCAAACCTTTCGAACGGTCGTCTCTCAAGCCGACTCGCCCAATGGGCAGTTTCGCCATAAGTTACGTGAGGTTAGAGGGACTGTCAAGGGCAAATATGCAAGATTCGCTCACGCTCAGTGGTCTTTGGCGAGCAATTTGTACTCGATGCTGTCTGCCAGCGCTTGCCAGCTCGCCTCCATGATGTTCTCGGAGACGCCGACGGTGCCCCATTTATCCTTGTGATCGCCCGATTCAATCAAGACCCGAACCTTCGATTCAGTTCCGCGATCGGCCGACAAGACCCGCACTTTATAATCGAGCAGTTTGACTTCTTTGAGCTGGGGATAGAACTTTTCCAGGGCTTTCCGCAAGGCATGGTCGAGCGCATTGACCGGGCCAGCTCCTGCCGCTGCCGCATGCTCCACCACATCACCGACCTTCACCATGACCGTGGCCTCCGACAACATGGCGCCCTGGTCCTGTTTTTTCTCGACGATCACCCGGAACCCCAGAAGTTGAAAGGAAGGCTTATGGGTCCCCATGGCTTTCCGCATGAGCAACTCGAAGGAGCCTTCCGCCGCCTCAAATTGGTAGCCCTGGCTTTCACGCTCCTTCAGTACATCGATCAACTCTTGTAACTTGGCGTGATCCTTGTCTAATTTGATCCCGTAAGCCTCGACCTTTTCCATCAACCCGCTCCGGCCTGCCGCATCCGAGAGTAACATCCGCTGGCGGTTCCCGACTAACGACGGAATCACATGTTCATAGGTCGCGGGGTTCTTCAGCACCGCATGGATATGGACCCCGCCCTTATGGGCGAAGGCCGAATCTCCCACGTAGGGCTGATGCGTGTTGGGCATGAGGTTCGCGATTTCGGTCACGAATCCGGACACCCGCTTGAGATGGCTCAAGCGATCTCCCAGCACCGGACGTTTCATCTTCAGTTCAAGATTGGGAATGATGGAACAGAGATTGGCGTTGCCGCACCGCTCGCCGATCCCGTTGATCGTCCCCTGTACTTGCAGGATGCCGGTTTCGATCGCCATCAACGAGTTCGCGACGGCCATTTCACAATCGTTGTGGGCATGAATCCCCAGGGGCACCGCGCATTCACGCCGTACGACCTCGCAAATCTCTTTGATTTCCCACGGCATCGTCCCGCCATTGGTGTCGCAAAGAATTACCCGTTCGGCGCCGGCTGCCACCGCCTGGCGAATGGTTTCCAGCGCATAGTCCGGATTCGTCTTATAGCCGTCGAAAAAATGTTCCGCATCGTAGAACAGTCTCCGGCCCTTCGAGCGGAGATGGGCCACAGAATCGCTGATGAGTTCGAGATTCTTCGCGAGAGAAATATTGAGCGCGTCAGTGACGTGCAGCGACCAGCTCTTCCCGAAGAGCGTGATCACTGAGGTCTCGGCATCCAGCAGCGATTTAATATTCTGATCGTTCTGTACCGCGTTGCTGGCTTTTCTCGTCGAGCCGAAGGCCACGACCGTCGCCGTCTGCAACGGGACCGTCTTGATCATCCGGAAGAACTCGATATCTTTGGGATTTGCGCCGGGCCACCCGCCCTCGATGAACTGCACGCCCAGCCCGTCTAGCTGTTGCGCAACCCGCACCTTGTCTTCCACCGAGAAACTGACGTCCTCGGCCTGGGCACCATCGCGCAGCGTCGTGTCGTAGATTTCCAATGCCGGCTTCACGGCAGGAGCAGTCGTGCCAGGCGCTGACGCCGTGGCCTGCTTGCCTTTCGAAGATCCTGATTGAGGTGTTTTTCGAGCCATAGAAAACTCTACCGTGAGTAGACAATGTTGCCGAAACTCACATCGTCAATAGTCGTTACTTTGCTGGTCGGCTCCCGGCCGGCGCTTGATCCAGTCCGAACGCGGTATGGAGCGAACGCATCGCGAGCTCCACATACTTTTCATCGATGACGCAGGAGATCTTGATCTCCGACGTGCTGATCATGAGGATGTTTACGCCTTCCCGCGCCAGAACCTCGAACATTTTGGCCGCAACCCCAGAATGGGAACGCATCCCGACGCCGACCAACGAGACCTTAGCGATCGCCTCGGTCACGGCCACCGATTTCGCCTCGATCCCCTTCGCCACATCCTGGATGATCGGCATGGCCTTCGAGATGTCCACCCGTGGAATCGTAAAGGACATATCCGTCAGGCCGGACTGGCTCATATTCTGAATGATCATATCAACATTGATATTGGCTTTGGCCACCGGCCCGAAAATTTTCGATGCAATGCCCGGCTTGTCCGGCACGCCCACGATCGTGATTTTGGCCTGATTCCGATCCCCGGTGACTCCCGACACCGCGACCGCCTCCATATCCTCATCTTCACGCGTCACGAGCGTCCCCTTTCCTTCTTTGAAACTGGAGTTCACCTCCACCGGCACATTGAACTTCGCCGCAAATTCAACCGAGCGGCTCTGCAGCACTTTGGCGCCCAGACTGGCCATCTCCAGCATTTCCTCATAGGAAATCTTGTCGATGCGGCGCGCCGCCGGCACAATGTTCGGGTCTGAGGTATAGACCCCATCGACGTCGGTAAAGATGATGCAGCGATCGGCCTTCAAGGCCGCCGCCAGCGCCACCGCCGTCAGATCGGAGCCTCCGCGCCCCAGCGTCGTGACATCCGACTGTTCGTTGATCCCTTGAAACCCGGCCACCACCGGGATCACCCCTTTGGACAGGGCTTCACGGATGCGCTCAGCCGCCACCTTGGTAATCCGCGCTTTCGTATGGGCGCTGTCGGTCATGATCCCAACTTGACGGCCCGTGAACGATTTGGCATCGAGCCCGCGGGCCCGCAAGGCCATCGCCAGCAAGGCAATGGTCACCCGCTCTCCCGTCGACAGGAGCATGTCCAGCTCGCGATCGTCCGGCAGCGATGTCACCTCGTGGGCCAGCTTGAGCAACCGATCCGTTTCGCCGCTCATCGCAGACAGAACAACGACGACCCGATGACCCTCCTTGTGAGCCTTCTCGACTCGTTCGGCCACGCAACGGATCCGCTCGATCGTGCCGACGGATGTCCCCCCGTATTTCTGAACAATCAGCGCCACGACCGTCAGGATCCTTTTGCGAACAATCGCACGACGAACTTCGTCGCATCACGCGGAGGCACAGTCGACGCCTGGGCATCGGCTTCGGTGAATTTTCGTCCGCTTCCGGCTGAGGGATCGACGGCACTGTCACGATAGGCGAAGAAGCCCGGCCCCTCCGCCGCCTGACCCTGATGCACGTTGCCCGCATCACAGAAAGCCGCAAGGCGGTAGGGACCGGATTTGGCCAGCCCTTCAAGCAACGGCCCGACCAGTTCGCGATCGACCGCTTCAATCGCCTTCACCTTGGCCGCGACGTCCGATCCATAGGCAACCTCGTCCGGCAACTCCACATGCACATAGGCAAAATCTTTTTTCTTGAGGTCCTCCAGCGCCACCGCCGCTTGGGTGCGCAGATCCCCGCCGGCCAACCTCGCACCATCCACCGCTTCGAGCCCTGCCATCATGCCGAGCCCCCGATGGACATCGCTCTGCGACACCACCGTACCGGTCATCTTAAAACGCTCCGCCAGGCTGGGCCAGAACACGGCCCGGCCCTGGCCCCAGAGCCAGAGACCATTGGCCGGCTTCTGCCCCGCCTTACTGCGCTCCTCATTAAGGGGATGATCGCGCAAGATCTGAAATGACGCGTCCATGAGCTTCCACAAATGGTCCGCCCCCTCGCCCGTCGGCAAGGCCTCGGCGATCGGCCGACCGACCAGCGACTGCGGATCCTGACAGACCGCGCGCGACTTCCCGTTGACCCACACCATGAGATGGCGGTGACCTAAGCCTGGATAGAACTGAATCATCTCCGACCCGAGCTGTTCATTGATCGCCTCGATCAATTCACGAGCCTCTTCCGTCGAAATCAGGCCAGCCGTCGCATCGTCCATGACCACATGCGGCCCCAGCTTCTTAATCTCATCCAATCCACCTTTGCCCGCGGTCGCGTCTGCCCGCAACGTAACCATCGTGCAACGATAGACCACGTCATGCTCGCCGACGGCGACGCCCAGGCTAGCTGCTTCGAATGGACCGGGACCCTGATATTGTTTCTTCGGGTCGTATCCGAGGAGGGCCGTCCCCATCAACCCGCTCCCCCGCCGCACGCCCTCGGGCGCCGCAGCCAAGAGTCCCAGCTCTCCCTCTTTCGCGAGACGATCGAGATGAGGAGTCGAGGCCGCCTGAAGAGGAGTCTGTCCGCCCAATTCCTGCCGGGGAAGGTCTGCCATCCCGTCGGCATGGAGAATCACATATTTCATCGAAGCCCTGCGCTCATTGTATCTACACCCTTAAAAGACGAGCGACATCCTCCCGCGTCGCTCTAACGGTTTTCGGTTGAGCCGATACACTAATCGCCGTATCGGCATCTTTCAACCCATGGCCTGTCAAGGTACAGACCACCGTCTCGCCTTCGCGAAGCCCGCCCTGCTTGCTCAACTTCATCACGCCGGCCACCGATGCAGCGGAGGCTGGTTCGCAGAAAACGCCTTCCGTCGCCGCCACCATCCGATAGGCCTGCAAAATTTCCTCATCTGTGACCGAATCGATCGCCCCGGATGATTCCTTCACGACATTCAACGCGGCTTGCCAACTGGCCGGATTGCCGATCCTAATCGCCGTGGCCACGGTCTGCGGATTCTCCACGATGTGGCCCAGCACGATCGGCGCCGCGCCGGAGGCCTGAAACCCGATCATGCGCGGGAGTTTCGTGGATTGATTGGCCGCACGATATTCCTGATAGCCCTTCCAATAGGCCGTAATGTTGCCGGCATTCCCGACCGGCAGGACATGGATGGTCGGCGCATCGCCGAGCTGATCACAGACTTCCATCGCGGCGGTCTTCTGTCCCTCGATCCGATAGGGATTCAGTGAGTTGACCAGCTCGATGTGATGGCTCACCGACAATTCCTTCACGATGGTCAGGGCCTGATCGAAGTTGCCTTCGATCTGAATGACCGTGGCCTGGTGCATCATGGCCTGGGACAGTTTGCCCATTGCAATTTTCCCGGCAGGGATCAACACATAGACCGCCAGCCCGGCCCGCGCCCCATAGGCTGCGGCAGAGGCAGAGGTATTCCCCGTGGACGCGCAGATGACCGCTTTGGCGCCGGCCTCGACAGCCTTCGAGATCGCCATCGTCATGCCACGGTCCTTGAACGATCCCGTGGGATTCGCGCCTTCGATTTTGAGATAGAGATCGATGCCCGGCGCGATCTGCTGAGCCAGCCTCGTCGCCCTGATGAGCGGCGTATTGCCTTCCCCCAACGTCACCACGGGGGTACGGTCGGTCACAGGGAGAAACTTGCGATATTCTTCGATCAGGCCACGCCAACGAATCATGACATCACTCGTCCTTGCCCTCGACGCGAATCAGCGTCGTCGGCTCGGAAATAAAGGCCATCTGGTTGATCGCGCGCAATGCCGCCTGGACATCGCGCTCCATGGCCGTATGGGTCTTGATCACGACCGGCACCGTCTGCCCGTCACGTCGCCCCTGTTGGAGGACGGACGAAATACTGATGCCGCACCGGCCCAGCTCCCCTGCGATCTGCGACAAAACACCGGGGCGGTCTAACACCATGAAGCGCAGGTAATAGAGCGAGCTGATCTCTTCCATCGGCCTCATACGAAGCGGACGACGCTGATCCTGCTGGAACGAAGCGGGCGGCACTCGCCCCACCGCGCCCTTCAGCAGATTGCGCGAAATGGCAATGAGGTCGCTGACCACCGCGCTGCCGGTCGGCATGGACCCGGCGCCCCTGCCATAGAGCACCACATCGCCCACGGCATCGCCGACAAATTGAATTGCGTTGTAGACCCCTTCGACCTGAGCGAGCGGAGACGAGGCCGGCAGCATCGTGGGATGCACGCGGGCTTCGACTTCGTTGCCCACCAGCTTGGCAATGCCCAGCAGCTTGATCGTACAGCCGAACTCTTTGGCATAGGCGATATCGAGCGGCGTAATGTGGGTGATCCCCTCGGTATACACCTCTTTAAAATTGACCGGCGTGCCATAGGCCAGCGCCACCAGGATCGCCAGTTTGTGCGCCGAATCGATCCCGGCCACATCGAAGGTCGGGTCCGCTTCGGCATACCCTGCCTGCTTCGCGTCGCCGAGCACCGAGTCAAAACTCTGGCCTTCACTGGTCATGCGCGAGAGGATGTAATTGGCCGTCCCGTTGATGATCCCGTAAATGGATTGGATGGTGTTGGCCGCCAGTCCTTCCCGCAGCGCCTGGATGACGGGAATTCCTCCTCCCACGCTCGCTTCGAAACCGATGTCGACGCCCTTGCGGGAGGCCGCGGCAAAGATTTCTTCTCCATGTAATGCGAGCAGGGCCTTATTCGCGGTGACGACCTGTTTGCCTGCCGCAATGGCTTCCAGAATGATGCGTTTGGCGAAATCGCAGCCCCCGACCAACTCGACCACGATGTCGATCGACGGATCGTTGAGAATCTGCTTCGCATCGGTCGTGAGGACACCGGGCGGCAAGGCCAGACCCCGATCCTTCGTCACATCCAGGTCCGCAATTCGGACGATCTCGATCGGCACACCGACACGGCGGCTGATCACGGCCGCATTCTCCAAGAGAATCTTCGCGACCCCCGTTCCGACCGTGCCGAGCCCGATGATGCCGACGCCCACGCGCGAGATCATTCTTCAGACCCCTCCAGCTTCAGGGCCTTGCGAATGCCGCGTACGGCTTGCCTCGTGCGATGTTCGTTTTCAACCAGGCCGAACCGCACATACTCGTCCCCGCCTTCACCGAATCCGATCCCGGGAGACACAGCGACTTTGGCCTCGCGGAGCAGGAGCTTGGAAAACTCCAACGAGCCCATCGACCGGTAGGGCAAGGGAATCCTGGCCCAGACGAACATGGTCGCCACAGGCTTCGTCACCTGCCACCCGATACGATTCAGACCGCCCACCAACACGTCGCGCCGCTTCTGATAACGCAGCACTGTCTCCTTGACGCATTCTTGCGGCCCATTGAGGGCAATGACACTCGCGATCTGCAAGGGCTGAAAAATTCCGTAGTCGAGATAACTCTTGATCTTGGCCAAGGCGCCGACAACTTCGCGATTGCCGCAACAGAAGCCCACGCGCCAGCCCGGCATATTGTAGGCCTTGGACAGCGTATAGAACTCCACGCCAACATCCTTGGCGCCGGGAGCCTGCAAGAAGCTCGGCGCCTTGTAGCCATCGAACACCAAGTCCGCATAGGCCAGGTCGTGAATGACGATCACGTTGTGCTCTTTGGCAAAGGCAACGATCTTCTTGAAAAATTCGAGGTCCACCACGGCGGTGGTGGGATTGTGCGGAAAATTGATCACCAAGATCTTCGGTCGTGGGAAAGTCTGGCGATAGACCTTCTGTAGCTCTTCGAAGAAGTCGCTGTCCGGGCGCAACTCGATTCCGCGAACTTCGCCTCCCGCAATAATAAAACTGTACATATGGATGGGATAGGTCGGCGTCGGCGTCAAGACGACGTCGCCTGGGCCAATCAAGGCCAAGGCCAGATGCGCCAACCCTTCCTTGGAGCCGATTGTGACGATCGTCTCGGTCTCAGGATCCAGATCGACGTCGTAATTTCGTTTATACCAGCCGGCGATCGCATGCCGCAGCTTGGTAATGCCGCGCGAGGCCGAGTAGCGATGATTTTTTCCCTTCCGCGCCGCCTCGATCATCTTCTCGACGATATGGCTCGGCGTCGGCTGGTCAGGATTGCCCATTCCGAAATCGATAATGTCTTCACCCTGTTGGCGAGCCTCAAGCTTGAGACTCTGCACCTGGGCAAAGACATAAGGTGGTAGCCGTTTGATGCGATAAAATCCGTCGCCTAATCCCATGTATCCCCTGTCGACAGTTCCCCTGCGTAGGAGGCGTGGAGAAACCACCCGCCTCCCTATCAGGGGGCCTATTCTAATGGCGTGGAGCTCGTCGAGTCAAATTATCCCGTGATTCTGTGGGGTTCGACATTCAGCCCTCCAGAGAGACTGAGCCAGCCAGCCAGCGCCGCCCCCTCCCAGTCCTTGCCCATCCCGGCCAATTTCTGTTACAATTAAAACGCCTTTCGACTCATCACGCAACTCAGCTTCTCCTTGCTTCACATAGCCAGAACGGAGGATCCGTGCCACGACTTGGGGTGAATATCGACCATGTGGCCACGTTGCGGCAAGCCCGCGGTGGAACCGACCCGGACCCTCTGACTGCCTCCGTACTGGTGGAACTGGCCGGCGCCGACGGCATTGTCGTCCACCTCAGGGAAGATCGCCGGCACATTCAAGACCGCGATCTCCGCCTCTTACGGGAACTCATCCGCACCAAACTCGATCTGGAGATGGCCGCCGATGAGACCATGGCCAAAATTGCCCTGACCATCAAACCGGACATGGTCACCCTTGTCCCGGAACATCGTCAGGAACTCACGACTGAAGGCGGTTTGGACGTGGCAGGCCACAGAGACCGTATCCAGCAGATCGTGGCCATGCTCCACGATGGCGGCATTCCCGTCAGTCTCTTCATCGAACCGGATTTGGCGCAGGTCAAAGCGGCACACAGAGTGTCCGCCGATTTCGTCGAACTCCATACGGGCCGCTATGCAAATGCCAAACGCTCGAAAGAAGCCGATGCGGAAGTCGAAGCCATTACGCAGGCCGCCAAGCTCTCATACAAGCTGGGCATGGGCGTCAACGCCGGACATGGATTGGACTATCGCAACATCGCACGGTTGCTGAACATTCCTGAAATCGTCGAATACAACATCGGCCACAGCATCATTGCCCGAGCAGTCCTGGTGGGCCTCGACCAAGCTGTCAGGGAAATGAAAGCGTTGCTAGGTAACCGTCTCCTCTAAGGACAACGTGACTCCCCCTTGCCATGACATTGCGACCTAGGCCACAGATTTTCTTCCTTCCCCCACTCACCAGATTCTTCATGGGGGACCGATCCCATATACTACAAGGCCATCGATGAACATCGTGACCGGAGCCGAGATGCAGCTGCTCGATCGCCGCACGATCACTGAGGCGAAGATCCCTAGCGCCACCTTGATGGAGCGGGCTGGCGAGGGAATCGTCAGGCAACTGGAAGAACAATACGGACCAATGCGCGGCAAGACCGTAACCATCCTCTGCGGAAAAGGGAACAACGGAGGAGATGGATTGGTGGTGGCCCGCCTGCTGCACCGCCAACGAGCCAAGGTCCAAGTGCTACTCCTGACGCCGGTTGCCGATCTGAGCCGTGATGCCGCAGCCATGTATCGTCGGTTCGCAAAGGTCGCAGGGAGTGCCAAGATCCTTCGATTCCGGCCTGCCGAGCAGGTTCGTCCCCTGCTCGCCTCCAGTGATATCCTCGTCGATGCCCTCCTGGGCACAGGCTTATCCGCTGAAGTCACCGGAACCTATCGCGAGGCCATCGAACTCATCAATGGTGCAGGAAAGCCGGTCATCGCAGTCGATCTGCCATCCGGCATTCATGCTGATACAGGCGCCATTCTAGGGCAAGCGGTCCGCGCCTCGCTCACCGTCACGCTCGGCCTCCCGAAACTCGGCCTCTACGTCGGAGCAGGAATCGACCAGGCAGGAATCATCCGCATCGTCGATATCGGCATTCCCCCGGCCTATGTGGACAAGCTCGAAAGCAGAACGCGGCTCCTGACCAGCGATGACATCGTCAACATGCTGCCGGAACGGCGGCCCTCCTCCCATAAAGGCACGTTCGGCCATGCGGGGATTATTGCCGGGTCCGTGGGGAAAACCGGCGCAGCAGCGTTAGCGGCTCAGGCTGCGCTGCGGATCGGAGCCGGCCTCGTCACCGTGGCCACCCCCAGCAGCGTCAACGATGTGCTGGAGTCCAAACTACTGGAAGCGATGACGATGCCGTTCCCGGAAACCAAGGCGCGAACCTTGGCCCGCTCGGGACTCGATCGCATCCTCGCCTTTGTCCAGGCTCGCACGGCCATTGCCATCGGCCCAGGCCTCTCGACCCATCACGAAACCGTCGAACTGGTGCAGGCGCTCATGAAGCACCTGGATCGGCCCTCCGTCCTCGATGCCGATGCGCTCAATGCCTTAGCAGGACGAGCCTCGCTGCTGACCGAATGTCCCACTCCACCCATCCTGACCCCTCATCCCGGTGAGATGGCCCGGCTGGAAGTCGATGCCACAGCGCAGAGCATCAACGCAGACCGCATCGGCACGGCCAGACGGTTTGCCAGAGAACGAGGCGTGTTCGTTGTCCTAAAAGGCGCACGCACCGTCATCGCCCGCCCCGACGGACTGGTCGCCATCTGCCCGACCGGGAATCCCGGCATGGCCACGGCTGGAACCGGCGATGTCTTAACCGGCATGATCGTCGGCCTACTGGCGCAAGGGGTCCCGTCATGGGAGGCTGTTTGCGCCGCAACCTATCTTCACGGATTAGCCGGCGACTTGGCAGCCCGGCAGCTCGGACAGGCCGGAATGATCGCCAGCGACCTAATCGCTCAGATTCCTTATGCGCTCCAACAAATCGCCACAACCTAACGGCACGAAGCCAGCCAAGGCACAACCGCCTGTTGCCAGGCGCAGCGCCGCAGCGATCCTGCCGTGGAAACTCCTGTCTTCATCGAGCCAACAGACCGACCGGTTAGGCCAAGCGCTCGGCCGGACGCTACGCGGAGGAGAAACGATCGCGCTCTACGGGCCGCTCGGCGCCGGCAAGACCGCGCTCGTGCGCGGCATCGCGCAGGGGCTGGGCGCAGCGCCTGAAGCCGTGACCAGTCCGACCTTCGTCGTCATTCATGAATACCAGGGACGCCTACCTCTGGCCCACATGGATTGGTATCGCATCACCTCACTCCGCGAGCTTGAATCGACCGGCGTAATCGAGTATTTCTCTGGCCAGACGGTCACGGCTATCGAATGGGCCGACAAGGGCCTGGCCCTGTTGCCGCAGGACCGGATCGAAATTACCCTGAGCCATCGGGCCGAGCAGAGCCGGACGATTCAATTAAGGGCGACGGGGCCGGCGTCCGGCAAAGTCCTCGCACTCACGCGCCAAGCCCATCGAACGGCGCCGAACCGAGTTTCGAACAAGAAGGGGACAACGAAGTCATGATTCGATTGATTTTAGTCGGAGTCCTGCTGCTCCTCTCTCTGGCATTCTTTCTTCAAAACCAGGAACAGGAAGTCACGCTCCGCTACTTCTTCGGTCTGCTCGAATCCTCGACGCCAATCTATAAGCCCATCCTGGCAGGATTTGCCGTGGGACTGCTGGTCTCAGGCATTCTGCTATTCCCCCCCTGGGTGCGGGGCCGGATCGAACTCCGCCGAAAGACCAAAGCCCTGCAGGATGCCGAAGTGGACTTGGAGCGATTGCGCCACTCACTTGAAAAGGTCACAGGCCGGATTTCCCATACCGTCACCGACGAGCCCCATCGAGACCGCCACGATGAGTGACGCAGACGCCTCACCCTTAATGCGGCAATACCGCGAGGTCAAGCGCGGCTACCCCGACGCCGTGCTCTTGTTCCGCGTCGGCGACTTCTATGAGATGTTTTACGAGGATGCGCAGATCGCAGCCAAGCTGCTCTCTATCGCCCTGACCTCTCGCGACAAATCCAGCGCCAACCCTATTCCCTTATGTGGCGTGCCCTACCATGCAGCCCAGGGCTATATCGCCAAGTTGCTCAAAGCCGGTCGGACCGTGGCCCTCTGCGAACAGGTGGAAGACCCGAAACTTGCAAAGGGTCTGGTGCGCCGGGAAGTCGTCCGTCTCTATACGCCCGGCACATTGGTCGACACAGAATTTCTCTCGCCAGGCGAATCGCATTTCCTAGTCGCCGTGGCCTTTTCCGATGCTACAGCCCCCTCTGCCAAGGGCCAATCAATCATTGGGCTGGCCTGCCTAGATGTCTCCACCGGAGATTTCTGGATTACGGAATTCCAGGGAGCACAGGCCAACACCCAGCTCATGGATGAATTGGCCAGGCTGGAGCCGCGGGAAGTCCTGCACCAGGATGCCAATGCGAAGGCCTTGTCCTGCCTGGCGGACCTGCGAGGGCCCCGTCTCTGCGCCCAACCATCTGCCTCCTTCGATCCCAAAGATGCGGCGCAATTGCTCCAGACACAGTTTGCCGTACATTCCCTCGACGGATTCGGTTGCCGCGGCCTGACCGCCGGAATCGGAGCAGCCGGAGCGGTCCTGCGATATGTTCGCGAAACCCAACCGACCGCCTCCCTGGCACACCTCCGCCGCCTGCACACACGCTGGAGCGGCGACTCCATGCATCTGGATAGCGCGACGATTCGCAATCTCGAACTCGTGCGGCCATTTGGCGCAGGCGATCGATCGGGGCAGGACCAGCCGACAGTCTTGTCTGTGCTGGACCGGACTGCAACCGCGATGGGTAGCCGCCTGTTGCGCGATTGGCTCGTCAGACCGCTGCTCAATCGTGACGCCATTCACGCCAGACTCGAATCGGTCGGCGAATTAAAAGACTTGATTCAACAACGGGTCTCGCTCAGAGCCACGCTCCGCGATATCCAGGACATCGCCCGGTTGAGCAGCCGCGTGACGCTCGGTGTCGCAGGACCGCGCGAACTGCTTGCATTGAAACAATCCGTGAGCGCTCTGCCTGAACTCCGGTCCCATCTCCAGCCATTCACCGCCTCGTTGCTGGCCGATCTCCGCGCATCGTGGGACGACTGCCGCGACGTGCATGACGCCATCGAGCAGGCCATCAAGCAGGATGCGCCGATGGCTCTCCGTGACGGAGGCGTCATTCGGGAAGGGTACCAGGCGGGAGTCGATGAACTACGCAAGGCGAGCACGGAGGGCAAGGGCTGGATCGCCTCGCTGGAAGCCAAGGAGCGGGAGCGAACGGGAATCGAATCGCTCAAAGTACGCTACAACCAGATCTTCGGCTACTACATCGAAATCACCAAAACCAATCTGTCACGCGTCCCGCCCGATTACATTCGCAAACAGACCTTGGTCAATGCCGAACGATTCATGACGGCGGAGTTGAAAGAACTGGAAGAGAGGGTCACGGGAGCGGAAGCGAAGCTGCTGGCCCTGGAGCAGGAACTGTTCGATCAATTGCGCAGTCGTTTAGCCAACGAGGTGCCGCGCCTTCAGACGATGGCCAGGACCGTTGCGTTGCTCGACGTCCTCGCCGGTCTGGCAGAAACCGCGGCATTGCAGCGCTACGTCAAACCCCTCGTCGACGAGAGCAGGACGATCCTCATTCGGGACGGCCGGCACCCCGTGGTCGAGCAACTCAGCAGTGATCTCACCTTCGTGCCCAACGACACATCTCTCGACTGTGAAGGCCAGCGGCTGGTGATCCTCACGGGCCCCAACATGGCGGGCAAAAGCACCTATCTCCGCCAGGTCGCGCTAATCGTGCTGCTGGCACAGATCGGGAGCTTCGTGCCTGCAGCCGAAGCCCACATCGGACTGGTCGATCGGATTTTCACCCGCGTCGGCGCCTCGGACAACCTGGCAGCAGGCCAGAGCACCTTCATGGTGGAGATGATCGAGTCCGCTCATATCTTGAACAGTGCGACATCTCGGAGCCTGATTCTCCTGGATGAGATCGGCCGTGGCACCAGCACCTACGATGGACTGAGCATCGCCTGGGCCATCGCTGAACATATCCAGGACCGCCAGCACGTCGGAGCCAGAACCCTGTTCGCGACACACTATCACGAGATGACACAGCTGGAAGGATTACGGGAGGGGATTAAAAACTATTGCGTGGCGGTCCAGGAGCGGGATGGAGATGTGGTCTTCTTACGCAAGATCATTCCTGGCGGCGCAGACCGCAGCTACGGGATCCATGTGGCCAAACTGGCAGGGCTGCCCCCAACAGTCATCGAGCGAGCGAAACAAGTCTTGGCCCAGTTGGAACAGCCGGATCACACCATCGAGGGCACGCCCGTATCTTTGGAGCAAGAGGCCCCCAAGACGTCGCTCCCCAAGCCCCATCCGCTCATCGATGAAGTCAGACAGATCGACCTCTTCTCCATGACCCCGCTCGATGCGCTCAATCGGCTGGCCGAGCTCCAGCGTCGAATCGGCCCAGCTGGCCAAACTGATCGCGACACATAAGAAAGGCGGCATCCCCTTTCGGAGATGCCGCCTTTACACAGAGAGACCGACTCAGTTCAATGAGCAGCAGTGCCCAAGTTGTACTTCGCGGTCCAGGGGATGAGCCCTGCAACGGGCTGACCACCAGGGATCAACACATCATACTGCATCGGGATAAGGGCTCCATCAGGAGACTTCGGCGAAGTGTTGAGCTGTTGCTTCGCTGCTGCGCAACCTGCTTCAACTTCGCTCTTTCCCGCACATTCCTTCAAACGCAAACCGGAGATACTGAGCGGCTTCCCCATGGAGCCGGCCACTTCCGGAAGCTTCTTAACCGAGGAGATGACCCGGTGATTCTGCTCCGGCTCCGTCACGGTAAACTCGATCAGATCGGTCGTGCTGGAGGGCGGCACTTCCTTCGCGGCAGCCGGTCCTGCATGGGGACGGCCCATTTTCTTTAGATCATCCCAAGCGCCTCTGTCCGCGTAGAACTTCAAGGTCTTGCCCGGGTGAATCTTCTGCCAGAAGAAACCGCTCTCAGCGGCTCCACCGAAGACAGACACGTTGATCCAGACCGCTTCATCGTAGTGATCGAGCACAATCACGCGACCCTGCAGGGTCGTGGGCTTGCTCAAATCTCCCCACTCGAAACGCTCCTGAAATGACTCGATAGCCAACGCGGTGGAGGCAATGGAAACCCCCAGCGCGACAGCGGCCACCACGGCCCAACCTTTCCCATGAAACTTCATAATCGCGTCCTCCTTGCTGAACGTAAAAGAATTAAAGCTGGTCGAGGTCGATTACTTAATAACCTTAAACCCGGTGATCGTCCGACCGTCCAGGCTCACTTCCATGGCCACGAGCTCCTGGGAGGCCTTGATGATCTGGTCCATCAACGCTTTGTCCTTCACTGCCAGGCGAACGGTCGTGGCAGCATGGTACCAACCGGAATAGGGGTTGTTCTTATCGGTCCCGCCCACAAAGCCCCAGCCGCAGCAGCTGAACAATGGGTCCGGCGGCTTCACATCGAGATCGGAAGACGAACGGCCGTTCGGGGTGCCTGAGGCCGGCTCGCCGGTGTTCCAATATTGAATTCCGAACAGCAACTCGCCATCTGGATTGTCGGCCCACTGCGACCAAACGCGACCCTTGAGGGTCTTGGTGACTTCACCCTTCATCGGCTTGCCGCCGACGATGTTGTCAACCGGACCTGCCCCAGGCGCATCGGCCGCCACGGCAAATTCCGCCGTCAACATACCGAACACGGACAACATGGCCACGGAGGCTAAAACTGCGACCCTTTTCATACCTAGTCCCTCCTTACATAAAAAGTAACAACCACAATAACCGATGAACACTAGTTAAGAACGATGACACCGTAAAAACTATTTCAGAGATTCTTTAATCAACCACGAGTAATGGGCTCTGCTATCTCGTTGAATCTCTCGACTGAGAATCGTTGTCAAAAAGCTCGGTCATGGTACTGAAATCACGAAAACCTGTCAAGGAAATGTTTTCCCTGTTGATAACTTTGAATTTTTAGCTTAATTCATTTTCGAATCAATTAGTTGTGATTATTATACGGCTCTAACTTTTCCGTAATTTTCAGCGCCGCACACTCGTCTATTAGAAAATTCTCATCTGTAGGACTGAAGTGTGCGGGGCGCGAGAGGCCCTAATCCGGTGATTGCGAGCGAGTCCAGTTTGAAAAATTGACGACCGACATTGAACATCTGCTCTTCGCTCACGCGATCGATATGGGCCAGCATGTCGTCCAGCGATGTATGCTTCCCATAGATGAGTTCGTCCTTCGCTAATTTGCTCATGCGGCTATGCGAACTCTCCAAACTCAACATCAGGCTCCCCTTCATCTGAGTCTTCGCCTGCTCAAGTTCTTTTCCGCCGATGCCCTTGCTCCCGATCCGTCTAATTTCACGGCAGACGAGATCCACCACACGATCTACCTCTTTGGGTCTGGTCGCCGCATAGACGGTGATCATGCCGCCGTCCGAATAGCCGGCCAGATAGGAATAGATCGAATAGACGAGTCCCCGCTTTTCTCGGACTTCCTGGAATAATCGCGAACTCACACTGCCGCCCAGCACGCTGTTGAGCGCGTAGAGGGCATACCGATCCTTATGTCCGGCCGGCACGCCCTTGAGCCCGAGGCAGAGATGAACCTGCTCCAACTTCTTCTTCTTCAGCACGACACCGCCATGCACTTCAGGAGGACGACGGCCATTGGCGTGGATTGCCTTTGCGGCTCGGCCCTTGCCGAAATACTTCGCGACCATGCCATCCAGCTCGGTCTGCTTAAAGTTTCCGGCAATCGACAGCACGGTCTGGCCTGGCTCGTAGTAAGTCTCTCGATAGTCCAGCAGATCCTGGCGGCGCAGCCCCCGGATCGTCTTCTCGCGACCGAGAATCGACCGGCCGAGCGGATGACGCCCCAGCACTTGGCCCATATGGAGCTCTTGCACGAGATCTTCGGGATCGTCCTGGACCATGCGGATCTCTTCCAGAACGACCTGCTTTTCTTTTTCGATATCTTTGGGGGCGAAACGGGAATGGTGGAACAGATCGGAGAGGAGTTCGAGCGCACGGTGCAGTTGCTGGTCCAGCACCTTCACGTAATAGGTCGTCGTCTCCCGCGACGTGAAGGCATTCATCTCTCCGCCGAGCGCGTCGATTTCACGCGAGATCTCGGCGGAGGAACGTGTGCGCGTTCCCTTAAAGAGCATGTGCTCGATAAAGTGGGAATAGCCTGCTTGGGAAGGCTGCTCGTCCCGCGACCCGGTGTTGACCCATACACCGACGGTGACCGACTTCAATGTCGGCATCCGTTCAGTGACGACCCGCACCCCGTTGTCCAGGACGAGCTTGCGATACAAGACGGTTACCCGGCAGACGGACCAGAGGTTGCGCCCTCGGCCGGAGCCGGCATGGCTTCCTTGCGGCTGAGGCGGATCTTCCCTTGACGGTCCACTTCCATGACCTTCACCAGGATTTGATCCCCTTCCTTCACCTCGTCGGATACCGCTTGGACCCGATGATGCGCCAGCTGCGAGATATGCACTAATCCGTCGGTCCCGGGAAGGACCTCGACAAAGGCGCCGAAGTCCATGATCTTCCGGACCGTGCCCATGTAGATCTTCCCGATCTCGACTTCTTCGGTAATCCGGTTGATCATGCCCTTGGCCTTTTCGGCCGAAGCGCCGTCGACCGACGCGATCGTCACGGTGCCGCTGTCATCGACGTTAATTTTGACTCCGCAATCGGCAATGATGCCGCGAATCGTTTTGCCGCCCGGCCCGATGATCTCGCGGATCTTGTCCTGCTTCACCTTCATCGTGAAAATCCGTGGCGCATAGGCCGATAGAGTCGTCCTCGGCGCTTGAAGCGCTTTCTCCATACAACCCAGAATATGCAAACGACCGGCCCTCGCCTGTTCCAAAGCCTTCTGCATCAAGGCCGACGTAATGCCGCCGATTTTGATATCCATCTGCAAGGCTGTCACGCCCTGCCTGGTGCCGCAGACCTTGAAGTCCATGTCGCCCAGGTGGTCTTCCAGTCCGAGAATATCGGAGAGGATCATGACCCGGTCGCCTTCCTTGATCAATCCCATCGCGATCCCGGCCACGGCTTTGCTGACCGGCACGCCGGCATCCATCAACGCGAGACTCCCGCCACAGACGGTCGCCATCGACGAGGACCCGTTGGATTCGAGAATGTCGGACACGATGCGAAGCGTATAGGGGAAGGCTTCCTTGCTCGGAATCACCGGGGCCAATGCCCGTTCCGCCAAGGCTCCATGGCCCACTTCCCGGCGTCCCGGTGAGCGAAGCGGCCGCGCCTCGCCGACGCTGAACGGCGGGAAGTTGTAATGGAGCATGAACGTCCTCATGTACTCCCCTTCCAACGCATCGATCCGCTGCTCGTCGTCCGCAGTTCCCAATGTGACCACGGCCAAACTCTGAGTCTCGCCTCTGGTGAAGATCGCAGAGCCATGCGTCCGCGGCAACGCGCTGACTTCGCAGGTGATCTGGCGAATATCAGCCGGGCCCCGTCCATCCGCTCGCGAACCCTTCTCCAGGATCATGTTCCGGACTTCCGTATATTCCAGTTCATGGAACACCAGCTTGACATGCCGTTCCCGATTGGGATCTTCCGCATTCTTCAGTTTCTGAACGGCGTTGCCCTTGACCTCGTCCAACTTCTCCTGCCGGGCCGCTTTGTTCGGAATCATGATGGCATCGCGGATCCCCTGCGCGACCAAGGCCTTCACTTGAGCGGCCAACGCCTCGTCGATCTGCTCCTTCGCCACCTTCCGCTTAGGCTTGCCGGCGAGGGCTTGCAGCTCGCGAATCTTGGCCACAATCTTCTTGATCTCGGCATGGGCGAGTTCGATCGCCGCTAGCATGATGGCTTCGGACAATTCGTTCGCCCCTGCTTCAACCATCATGACCGCATCGGCCGTTCCCGCCACGACGAGGTGCAACTCGCTCTTCGCGACCGTCTCAAGATCTGGATTGACCACGAACTTGCCATCCAACCGACCAATCCTCACGCCAGCGATCGGATTATCGAAGGGGATGTTCGAAACGGTCAGGGCCGCAGAAGACGCGATGATGGCGAGGATGTCGGACGAGCCGGTCTGATCGGCTGAAAGGACTGACGCGATGACTTGGGTCTCGAAGTAATAGCCTTCAGGGAATAGCGGACGGAGCCCCCGATCGATCTGCCGGCTGGTCAGCACGGCCTTTTCAGAGGGGCGCGCTTCCCGCTTGAAATATCCGCCGGGGATCTTTCCTGCTGCGAAGGATTTTTCCTGATAATCGACCGTGAGGGGCAGGAAGTCGATGCCGGGCTTGGCGACCTGTGAGGCAACGGCTGTCGCCAACACAACGGTATCGCCGTACGTGGCCCAAATCGAACCGTCTGCCTGTCGTGCGACACGACCGGTCTCAAGTCGCAGGATGCGACCGGCAACCTCTATTTCAACTGTGTGTACCATCTGTCTCTCCTCTGGTTAGGCCCCACAGATGCCCACAGAGATGGGCTTACGCCAAGTTCAAATTCAAAATGTAAAATTAAAAATGAATGAAAACTCACCCTTTCACCTTTAACTTTGCACTTGGCGTAAGCCTATATCCGTGTTCACCTGTGCGACTGACAACTACTGCCCGCTGTGGCGCCCCCTGGCGCGACAGCGAGACGGGATACTACTTTCTGATGCCCAATCGCTCGATCACAGCACGGTACCGGGCATCGCTGACACCACGAAGATAATCGAGCAAACGACGACGGCGGCCGACCAAAAGCAGGAGGCCACGTCGCGAATGGTGATCTTTCTTGTGGAGCTTGAAATGCTCCGTCAAATACGTGATCCGGGTGGTGAGCACCGCGATCTGGACTTCCGGAGAACCGGAATCCGTCTCATGCTGCCGATACTGCTTGATCAACTCGGTCTTTGCTTCTTTAAGTAATGCCATGGGTTCCTTCCTTCCTATTCCTTTCCTTCATCCGTAACGGAGGATCGTACTATTGATCGCTGAACACCTTCTCAACCTTGAGTGCATCTCCCGAAACTTCCGGACATTTCCCGATTGCGACCAACCGGCCGGCGCTATCGTGGATACGGACCGGCTCGTGCGAGCGACGCTCGCCAGCGGCCGCCCCTTCCCACCGAAGGATCTTCGCAAGAGGCACCGGAGCGCCATGCCCGACGCGATCGGCGGTCTGCTCGTCCACCACCGCAACCGGCAACTGGCTCAACGCCAGATCCATCGACAACAAATCGTCTCCCAACCGGCCGAGGGCATGACGCGTGACCACCTCATCCACCGTCAGGGCCCGCTCGATCGTCAAGGGGCCGACTCGCCTTCGCTCCAGCGCCAGCATGTGGCCGCCGACACCTAACACGGCGCCGATGTCCGCACAGAGCGTCCGGATATAGGTTCCTTTGGAGCAGACGACACGCAACGTCACATCCCGCCCCTCGATCGCCAACACCTCAAGGGTATGGATGACGATGGTTCGCGCGTCCCGTGCAATCGTTTTGCCCGCGCGAGCGGACTTGTATAGAGGAACCCCGGCGATTTTCACCGCGGAATACATCGGAGGCATTTGCTCGATCGGCCCACGGAACCGGCCGACCGCCTCATGGATCGCCGCCTCCGTCACCTGATCGGTCGCCTGACTCGCCAGAACCGTTCCCGTCGCATCCTGCGTGTCGGTGGTGTCACCGAGGCGCAGCACGGCGCGATATTCTTTGTCCCACTCCACCAGATATTCAGCAATACGGGTTCCCTTGCCGATGAGCACGGGCAACACGCCCGTTGCGGCAGGATCGAGCGTCCCGGCATGACCGACCTTCACACCACCGAGAAGATGCCGCACCTTTGCCACGACATCGTGGGAGGTCCAGCCCGCTTCCTTCTTGATGATCAGCACGCCATCGGCAACGGCGCAGCTCTGTGCGAGATCCATCATCACGTCCCCGACGCTACGAACTCGGCTGCTCGTCGGACGAGCCGCCCTCGGCCTCCGTATTCACGTGGAGTTCGTCCAACAGTTTCAACACGCGATCGCCCCTTGGCCCGCTGACATCCATTGCAAACACGATTTCCGGAAGATACCGGAGCGAAAGCCGCCGACCGAGCTCGCCGCGAATAAACCCGCTGGCCTGCTCCAGCCCGACGAGGACCTGCTTCTCTTCCTCTTTCGTGCCCATGGTCGTCACATACACGCGGGCGATCCGCAGATCGCTGGTCAACGTGACGTCGGTCACGGTCACAGCCTGCACGCGCGGATCCTTGATCTTCCGCATGAGGATGTCGGCCACTTCCATGCGAACTTGATCCGCGACACGATCGGCCCGATTATATCCCGTCTTGGCCACCGTGCACTCCACCGGGCATGCCGCCGTCACAACAGTTCCACTCTCGACTGGACGATTTTCACCGTCGGGACGCTCCGAATCAGATTCAGCGCCTGATCACAAACCTGGTTGACGTATCGGCCGTCGTTGGCCACGCAGGCCAGCCCTAACACAGCCTTCTGCCACAGGTCCTGCCCATCCACCTCGGCAACGGACAGGTTGAACTTCTCCCGCAAGCGATCTTTCAAACTCAACAGCACCTGCCGCTTGTCCTTCAGCGACTGACTTTCTGGAAAGAACAATTCGACCGTACAGAGCCCGACGATCATACCCACAGGGCAGACTCACGCCTTACAGCTTTGCGGCGATCTTATCGACCGCGTAAGCTTCGATGATGTCCCCGGTCTTGATATCGTTGAAATTCTCGACGCTGATTCCGCATTCGTAGCCCTGCTGCACTTCGCGGACATCGTCCTTGAAGCGGCGCAACGACCCGAGCTTGCCTTCGTAGACCACCACATTGTCGCGAAGCACCCGGACCCCGACCGCCGCGCGGCTGATCGTGCCGTCCACCACATAGGCTCCGGCAATGACGCCGGCCTTGGACACCGTGAAGACCTGCCGCACCTCGGCCCGTCCCAGAATCCGCTCCTTGAGCGTCGGCTCAAGCAGCCCTTCCATCGCGGCCTTAATCTCGGTCATCGCGTCGTAAATAATGGTGTACTGGCGGATGTCGACGCCTTGCTGTTCGGCCAGGGCGGACGCCTTCGGCTCCGGCCTGACATTGAACCCGATCACGATGGCGTTCGACGCGGAAGCCAGCAACACGTCGGATTCCGTGATCCCGCCCACACCGCTGTGAATGACGCGCAGCTTGACTGCGGGGGTCGCCAGCTTTTCGACGCTGGCGGTCAAGGCTTCAGCCGACCCCTGAACGTCGGACTTGATCACCAATGCCAGCTCCTTCACGGAGCCTTCTTTGATCTTGGCAAACAAATCGTCGAGGGTGACTTTCGCCGACCCGGACAAATCAGTCGTTCGCTGTTTATGGGCGCGATCTTCCGCGATCTCTCGCGCAACCCGCTCATCCTTCACAACTTGGAAGACATCGCCCGCAGAAGGCACACCGGGAAGCCCGGCCACTTCGACGGGGATGGAAGGACCAGCCGCCATCACCTTGGCTCCCGTATGCGTAATGAGCGCGCGCACTTTCCCGCTAAATACTCCAACGACGAACACATCGCCGACGCGCAAGGTCCCGCTCTGAACCAGCACCGTCGCTACCGGACCACGGCCTCGCTCCAGCTTGGCTTCCACCACAACGCCCTTGGCCATCCGGTGCGGGTCCGCCTTGAGTTCCAACACTTCGGACTGCAAAAGAATCATTTCCAGCAACGTATCCAGGCCGGTCTTTTCCTTGGCCGACACTTCAACCATGATCGTGTCGCCGCCCCAGGACTCGGAAATGAGTCCATGTTCGGACAGGGCGTTCTTGACACGATCGACGTTCGCGCCGGGCTTATCGATCTTATTGATGGCCACAATAATCGGAACGGATGCGGCCTTGGCATGATTGATCGCCTCAATCGTTTGCGGCATCACGCCATCGTCCGCTGCCACGACCAGGATGACGATATCGGTAATCTTGGCGCCGCGACCGCGCATGGCGGTAAAGGCTTCGTGACCCGGCGTGTCCAGGAACGTGACCTGCTTTCCGCGGACCGTCACCGTGTACGCGCCGATATGCTGCGTAATTCCGCCGGCCTCGCCTTCCGCCACCTTCGTTTGCCTGATGGCATCGAGCAGCGAGGTCTTGCCGTGGTCGACGTGGCCCATGATCGTCACGACCGGCGGCCGCGACTCAAGCTGGGCATCTTCCTCCGTCTGCACGACGGACTCCAACAACTCTTCCCCGACCTTCTCCGTCGAGAGATCGAGCTTGATCCCGTTCTCTTCTGCAATCATCACGGCCGCGTCCACATTCATCGTCTGATTGAACGTGAGCATCTGGCCCATATCCATCAACTTGCGCATAATGTCGGCCGGACGTTGGCCGATCAGCTCGGCAAACTCCTTCACCGTCATGCCGGGTGCAAACTTGAAGCCCTTCCGGCGCGGCTTCGTGACTTCCCCTGGCATGGCGTGATGCACGTGCTTGCTGCGATCGTCACGTCGTTGCTGTAATGGAATCGCGCGAAGGTCCTGCCAGCGAGCGGCATCCTCGCGAAGACGAAGCTCTTCCTCTTCCCGCGTACGGCCTGGCTTGCGAGCCTTCTTCGCCTTCTCCTTCAAACCCTCGGCTTGAATCTCTTCAAGGGAGAGCGCTTTCTTTTTTCCGGCGGTCAGATCGATGCTGGGCGCGATGGCGGGCTTGGCGGCAGTCAGTGGGGGCGGAACGGTCGCAGTCCCGACGAAAGGCACCGGCTCCGACATAACCGTCAGTTCAGGATGCGGCGCGCGCTGGGCCTCAACTTCCGGATGCGCGGAAGGCGGGCTGACGTGAAGGGCATCGACAACCGCTCCACTCGTCTCGGCCGTTTCCGCTGCGGGCAGGGATGCAGGCTCTTCGGCTGGAGCCTCATCGTCACGCTTGCGCTTGATCAGAATGCGGCGCTTATCGGCCTTGGCATCCTCAACCACCGGAGCGGCATGGGTCGCCCCAGCCTTGCCTCCCGCCGTGGCCTTACCCGTCGCTTTCGCGGGAGCCTTCGCTTTCGAGCTGAGCTTCGCCAGCGCCTTTTGCACCACGTCGTCATCCAACGCACTGCTGTGCGATGTGACGGCGACACCCATCCGCTTCAATTCCGGAATGAGTTCGCGATTTTCCATCCCGAGCTGCTTAGCCAATTCGTAAACGCGCATGAGGATTTGACACCTGTTCTTCTTTACCCGGCATCCGACTCCGACTCTGCCCGGGCCTGTAATTCCTGTTCCCGGGCTTCTTGTTGCTGGTGCAGCGCCTCGGCTTCCTCTGCAAACGCCGCCTTGATATCTTTATCCCGCTCGGCTTTTTCTTTTTCGTATTCCGTCGCGCTGATGATGTCGATCTTCCAACCGGTCAGACGGGCTGCCAACCGCACGTTCTGGCCGTTCTTCCCGATCGCGAGCGACAGCTGGGAATCCGCCACCACGACCAACGCCGATTTCTTCTCTTCATCGACGCCGACCTTCTCAATACTCGCAGGGTTCAAAGCTTCCGCGATGAAGACGCGCGGGTCGGAGGTCCAGGTAATGATGTCGATTTTCTCTCCGCGCAGCTCACGAACGACCGCCTGAACCCGTGACCCCTTGATTCCCACGCAGGCCCCGACCGGATCGACCGCTTTCTCGCGCGACGTCACGGCAATCTTCGTCCGATCGCCAGGCTCCCGCACAATGGACTTGATCTCGACGATCTTTTCGAGCACTTCCGGCACTTCCAGCTCAAACAGCTTCGCGACAAATTGCGGATGGCTCCGCGTCAAAATAACCTGCACATCCTTCGGGGTCCGGCGTACTTCCAGGAGCATGGCCTTGACCCGGTCGCCGCGACGATAGGTTTCCCGCGGGATCTGCTCCTGAACCGGCAGGACCGCCTCAGTCTTACCCAGATCCACCAGGTAGTTCCGGCGCTCCATTCCGAGAATGATGCCGTTGACCAGATCGCCCTGCCTCGTCGAATATTCTTTTTGAACCGCTTCCCACTCGGCCTCACGGACCTTCTGGAAAATCACCTGCTTGGCAGTTTGGGCGGCAATCCGACCCAAGTCGTTCATCTCGATCAGCGACCCGATTTCATCCCCGACCTCCGCCTCGCTGTCGAACTGGCGCGCTTCCTGAAGGGACACCTCGGTTTTGGGATTAGTGACCGTATCGACGATGGTCTTCTTCGAGACGACAGAAATCTCACCGGTCTTGGAGTCAATCTCGACCTGAATATTCTCAGCCTGCCCGAAACGCTTCTTGGCAGCCATGAGAAGGGCGGCTTCGATCGCGCCGATCACGCGGCTTTTCTCGATGCCCTTTGACCGGCCAAGTTCGTCGATGACGGAAATTAATTCACGATTCATAGTTCACTCTCCGGCGACTGCCCCTGCAGCCACCCTCCAATGCGGCGGTAGGCTGCTACCGCGGTGATCGACTTCGGTACGGCCTAAAACGTGACGACGCGACGCGCTTCAGCGATCGAGTCGAACCCCAGGATAACCGTCCGCTCAGGGCGCGGATCGCTCACCACGACCGTCACTCCCTGCTCATTCACTTCCGTCAACAGCCCGACCACACGCCACTGCCCGTCAATCGGCTGCCGGAGCTTCACGCTCACTTGCTTCCCCACGGCCCGGCGATAATCCTGAATTCGTCTGAAGGCCCGATCCAGACCAGGCGAAGAGACTTCCAGCGTATAGGCATGGGGAAAGGGATCAGCCACATCCAAGGCCGGACTGATCGCGAGATGGGCACGCCCGCAATCTTCTACCGTCACGCCGTCCGGCTTATCGATATACACGCGCACGACTGACCGTGGACCTTGCCCCACACAGACAACGTCGACCAATTCCAAGCCCAAGGCCCACAGGATAGGCGATACTACCTCGCTGATGCGGTCGACGACCGGTCGGGACTCCTTCACCGGCACTCCTAGCCCTGCTTCTTTGGATAACACATTCAAGTGATCAAACAAAAAAGTGGGCCTGAGCCCACTTCCAATAGCGGAACCATAGCATGCCCCCTATGCCAAAGCAAGGGGAGGGCTAGCCAACCAAGCCCGTAAAGCCTGCGGCAAGTCGTTGGGTAATCGGTCCGGGACGCCCATCCTTAATGACCTTTCCGTCCACCCGAACGACGGCTAACACCTCGACGGTAGTCCCGGTGAGGAACACCTCGTCCGCGCTATAGAGGTCCGCCTGAGCGATGCAACGTTCCTGAACCGGTAGCCCTGCCTTCCGGGCCAGCCCTAACACGACGGCCCTCGTGACCCCGGACAAAATCCGCGGCCCCTCAGGAGCGGTCATCACCGTGCCTCCACGGACCACCATCACGTTGCTGACGGCCCCCTCAGTGACCGAGCCCTCTTTGAGTAAAATAGCTTCGAAGACCTGGGCCCGCTTGGCCTGCTGACGCGCGAGCACATTGCCCAACAGATTCACGCTCTTAATGTCGCAACGGCCCCACCGGATGTCCTCGATCGTCATCGCCTCGACGCCGGCCTCCTGCACCGATCGACTGAGCGGATGAAGCTCGCGAACCGTCATGACGACCGTGGGCGCCATGTCAGCCGAGTAGGCATGGTCACGGGGCGCGACCCCCCTGGTGACTTGAAGATAAATTTTGGCCTCAGGATAGGCCGCCCGCCTGATCCCTTCCAGGATATGATTGGTCCACTCGGTGCGGGAATAGGGCTGAATCAGATCGAGCGCCGCAGCGCTACGGTCAAGACGAGCCAGGTGGGCTTCGAGTTCGAAGGGCTGCCCCCCATACGTGCGGATCACTTCATAGATACCGTCGCCGAACTGAAAGCCTCGATCGTCGATCGAAACCTTGGCGTCGGCCGGCGGCACAAACGCTCCATTGACGAACGCCACATCCGGCACGGTTACGCACTCCCGCAGGACGAGGAATCGGAAACCGTCACCTCGAAGACGCGCCGATCTTCGGCGGTGAATTTCCACCCCATGCGTTTTTCAAACAACACCCGATAGGTTCCCGGCTTGATCGCCTGAAACTCAAAGGTTCGCCGTCCATTGTCCACGGCATTATTCCCGGCAATGCGCAGGTAATCGTCTGCCAACATCGACAGCCCCGCCGGATCGTAGGTTGGAACCCAGAGCTCCCCTCTCGTCCGATCTTCCCAGAGGTGAATCTGGATGGGCTGCTCAAGAGTCGCCTGAATCACCTTGACCCCGTCTGATAACTTGAGGCCGTCATGGTCGTGGCTGGACGTCATGCTCATCGTGAATTACGCGGCAATCCGCTCCCTCTCTGCCTTATCATCTTCTATGTTTTCTTCCGGGGCCCGACGAAAATCTCCGCGCCCTCCACCCGCACATCATAACTGCCCACACAATACCCGCCCCCGTCCGTTCCTTGCCCGTTTCGAATATCGAAGGCCAGATCGTGCCAGGGACAGGCCACGACAAACCCCTTCACGCGCCCTTCGCTCAAAGGACCGCCCTCGTGGGGGCAGAGGTTATGAATCGCAAAATAGGTCCCCTGGATATTAAACAGGGCGAGCTCGCGATTCTGTACCGTCACGACTTTTGATTGCCCGGGCTGTAGCTCTTCAACGCGGGCGACGGATTGAAATCCCTCTAACATGCTGCACCGACTCCTCTTTCCTGACCTTCTCCAAGCCGCAGACCTTACATCCGCAGCGTATATTTCAACTCCAGCCCGACCGTGATCCCTTCCCGCTCGATGAAGCCGGCTTCCGTTTGAATCGCGTAACGGACCGCATCCGGAGCGGAACTATATTGAGGACAAACATCTTCCACGCAGGGCGCGACATGCTCTTTCAGCCCCACGATATGATGACTTTCATCGATCCATATCATGTCCACCGGGAACCGATATCCCCTCGTCCAGACATGGTTCTGGCCGGTCGACTCAAAGATATAAAGCATTCCACTGTTCGCCGGCAACGTCTCTCGAAAGGCGAGACCGAAGAGCAGCTTCTCCGGCGTATCCGCCACCTCCGTCTCGAGCGTACGGCCGTTTGGAAAGGACACGACGATGATGGTCTCGTCTTTGCGATCGATCAGAAAAAACGAGGCGCTCATCAGAAAAATCGCCATAAGGACGAGCGTAATAATGCGCTTCTTCTTCTGCTCCCGATCGCTGACCGATGGAATGGCCATAGATATTCTCTCTCACGACTCGTAATGGTTCACTGGGCCCAAAGGCCCATAAAACGGCCCATAATACAGGTCGTCTAGGCCTTCTGAGCAAGGGCCGTTCTGTTGACTTAGAAAAGAGCGACGGACTAGAATGGGCCTCACGTCGCGTCACGCACTATGTCGTGGCAAGACGGGCTTGTCAACCATCTGTGTCTCATTGTGGTGAGAAGGAGGCGAGGGTCATGGCGCTGCTGATTACCGATGAATGTATCTCTTGTGGAGCTTGCCTGCCCGAATGTCCGAACGAGGCGATTTTTGAAACTCGCAGCGACGCGGAAGCGAAGGGCAACCATGTCGGCGACGGCCAGGGAGTCGGCGATAGTATTTATATCATTACGCACGACCGCTGCACCGAGTGCGTCGGACACTTCGACGAACCGCAGTGCGCCGCCGTGTGCCCGGTCGATAATTGCTGCATTGCCGATCCGCTCTATCCGGAAACGACGGAAGTCCTGCTGGAGAAGGTGAAGGCACTGAATCCTGACAAGACGATCGATCCGACGAAAATCTGGAGCGGCGTGCGCAACTAATCATCGCTCATCGTTCAATCGCAAGGGCCCTGCTTTTCTCCTGAGAAGCAGGGCCCTTCTATTGTGATAGATCCCGCCCGAAACCGCCGTGAGCCAGCCTCGCAAAACAGAATCCACCGTAAACCATTTCTTGCTATTGATCGTGGCAGGAGAAATCAGGGGAATTCAGAATATTCCACTCGAACCGGGCGCCGGCTGCCGCGCTGAAGAAGACGTCTAAGTGCCGCAAAAAGCCATCGCCCGCTCCGCGTTGTCGCGGAGCGGGCGATGCTCATGAATCAGCTACCAGAAACTACTACTTAAGCATGAGAAGCTTGCCGCCGACATGCCCTGCATGCAGGTGACAGCGATAGATCAGGGTATTCCCTTGCGTGGCATAGAACATGTCGCTCGTCGGAATACCGATGTACTTCGTTTCGCCAGGTTTGAGCACCACTTCGGCCTTCATCACAAACGGCGAACCGGCGTTCGGGGCATCGGTCATCTGAAATCCATGGTCAGCGGTGGAATTGTTCGTCACCTTGAGCAGGACCGGACGACCAGGCCGAACTTTGAAATCGATAATCGTGACGGGCGGGTACCACGTCTTCAAGTTTCCGATCTCGATTGCGAACAGCTGGGCATCGACGTCCAGCTCCTTGAACGACTGACCGACAACGGAGCCAGTCTCCAGATCCCCGACCTCGACTCCACCCGCCTGGAGCGCAAACGCTGTGGATGCCCCAGCCGCAACCATCACGAGGCCGAAGAAGACCCCTAACATCGTCTTGCCCATGACCTACCTCCTTAAGAAAGAAGAAGAGAGTGATTAGGCTTGGTAAATACCTACCGCCAAGCCCACGTAGCCTTGACCTTGCTGACAACGACTTATCTGCATTTACGAATCATTCTCGTACCCGCTTCTGCGCTCGTCGAGAGGCAACCTTATAGCACAGCGACGAAAACGGAAGCAAGAAGGTTAATCTGGCTATTTCTGAAAGGCCTCTCCTCAACAGAAACGCTCGAATAAGTAAATATTTTGCGCCATTTCAACAGCTTAGTTCACAGCCCCTACTTCAGGAAGCGCTTCTTGAACTGCGGACCCCATCAAGAGATCGTACGGCGCATAGTTGTCAGTGAGCACGATGCCCGCCCCCCAGGGCTGCGCGCGATGACCACTCAACAAAGCAAGAGCCTCGAACGGAAGCCGCTGCTGCTCAACCAATCGGTTCACCTGATCCGCAATGGTGGTGAGGTTGTGCGGTTCGAGTGCTGCACCGGCAAAAAAAATCAGATTCTCGGATTTCGTCTGAGCAGACTTCCAGGGCCCCTTGACGGCAAAAGACTCGATATGGGGAAACGACCGTCTCATCGTCTGCACGACTGCATTGGCCCGCAAGAGATCTCCCCCCTCACCGGATGACGCCAGATTCACCGCCAGAATTCCGTTCGGCGTCAGATGGGCGCGCAGCTCAGCGAAGAACTCCACGGTGGTCAGATGGAAGGGAATCATGTGGCGCGCGAAGGCATCGACCCAAATAAAATCGTAGGTCCTCGCCGTGGAATTCAGGAAGACCCTGGCGTCCCGGACATGCACGTGGTGCTGTGGAGGGGGCTGATAGGAAAAATACTCTTCGGCCATGCGGACGACCACGGGGTCGAATTCGACCACATCCATTTCCAGTTCAGGCCACCGTTGGGCAAGCCACTTGGCCAACGATCCGCCTCCATGGCCCAGGATCAAGCCCTGCTTCGGCTCCGGCACCAAGGCCAGCGACGCGACCATCAACTGGCTGTAGGGGAGAAACAACGTGACCGAATCCGCCTTCCACATGACCGCATGGAACGTCCGATCCAGGACGAGATAGCGGAACAGATCGTCCTCGCGGATTCTGACTTGCTGATAGGGACTGTCTTCCTGATAGACCGGCTGCTTCAACTTCTGAATCGGCGACAGGGCCCCGGCTCCCAAGCCTCCGACACAGAGGACGAGCAGACCGATCACGATAGGCCGGGTAGTCGTCCCCCGGATCAACCACCAGAGACCGAGCCCCACTTGAATGGCCCCGAGCCATGCAACCAGCGCCTGGCTGCCGATCCAGGACAGAAAGAAAAATGCCGTTCCCCAGGTTCCCAGCAAACTCCCCATCGTCGAGAGCGCGATCATCCGGCCTGTATGCCGGCCAAAATATTCAAGGTCCGACACGGCCAATCGCAACATGGCCGGCAGCACACCGCTCAGGCCGAAGGCCGGCGGCCCCAGCAGCAGAGCCGCAGCCACACAGGGACCCCAACGAGGATCCTCAATGGCCGCCGCCACAGCAAAGAGTACCGGCTGACCGAGCCAGGCGATCAGAAAGGTCCAGGCTCCGGAGAACAACAACAGGGCTGCCAGCACTTGCGCTCCGTGATAGCGATCGGACACCCAGCCGCCAAAGGCATAGCCGCCGCTCATCGCGGCAAGAATCACTCCGATCAAGGCCCCCCAGACGAACAGTGAATTTCCGAAGACCGGTGCCAAAAGTCGGCTGCCTAAGATTTCGAGCGCCATGACGACGGCGCCGGTCACCAATGCCGTGGTCAGCAGAAGCCAACGAGGAATGTGCGTGGATCGATTCATAGGCCTCACATAGAACGAACAGATGAGAAAAGAACATACTCCGGCGCGGTCACAGACCGCCCCAGTTCTTAAAATACCGCAACAGATCGCGGATCGAGATGATCCCGACGATCTGCCCCTCGTCGGAAACTGCCAGATGCCGAATCCCCTGCTCCGCCATGATTTCACTCGCCTCATGGGCCGAACTGGCACTATCGATCGACAGCAGCGGGCGGCTCATCACGGCACGAACCAGCGTCTGCTCTGCCGACTGTGCCTCGGCCATCCCCTTGCGAACCAAGTCAGACTCACTGACCAGACCACTGTACCGGCCTGCCTCGTACACCAACAAGGCGCCAACCTTCGCCTCACGCATCGCCCGAGCCGCCTCCAGCAGGGTCGCATCAGGACCGATCGTGCGCAATGTCCTGCACATCATCACGGCAAGAGGTCGCTGCAACGGTCCGTTCTGATTCGCCATACGATTGGTCCATCCGGTTGAGGGGGCAAATAGTACTCAGCCCCCGAACAGCTGTCAACGAACGGTTCCTCCCGATGGGCGGAACTGGCAATAACGTCGTTGCTCGGCCCCGATCCCATTGCTATACTCGCCCCGACCGTTCGTGGTTACAGGAGGACCGCACCCCATGCATATCAGTGTCATTGGAACCGGCTATGTCGGGCTGGTCACAGGAGCCTGTTTTTCGGAGTTCGGCGTCACCGTAACCTGCATGGACACAGATGCCAAACGGATCGCCCGGCTGGAGAAGGGCGATGTGCCCTTCTATGAACCGGGGATCTCGGAACTCGTCGCCAAAGGCATCAGAGAGAACCGGATCAGCTTCACCACCGACGTCGCCAAGGCCGTCGACAAGGCCCTCGTCATCTTCATTGCGGTCGGCACCCCGCCGCGAACAGACGGATCAGCCGATCTCTCCTACGTCGAAGAAGTGGGCCGCGGCATCGCCCGAACCATGACCGGCTACAAAGTCATCGTCACGAAGTCGACCGTCCCGGTGGGAACAGGGGAAAAGCTGCGCGAGGTGATCAACGCCAACCAATCGGGCAAGTTCCGCTTCGACATCGTCTCCAACCCGGAGTTCCTTCGCGAAGGGTCCGCCATCGAAGACTTCATGAGGCCGAACCGGGTCGTCATCGGCGCAGACAGCGAACAGGCCATTGCGATCATGAAAGATCTCTATCGTCCGCTCTACCTCATCGAAACGCCCTTCGTCGTGACCGATATCCCGACGGCCGAAATGATCAAGTACGCCTCCAACGCCTTCCTCGCCACCAAAATTTCCTTCATCAACGAAATCGCCACCGTCTGTGAACGGGTGGGCGCCGACGTGCAGATGGTGGCGAAGGGGATGGGACTCGACAACCGGATCGGGTCGAAGTTTCTCCATGCGGGACCGGGATTCGGTGGATCCTGTTTTCCAAAAGATCTAGCCGCGCTCGTCCAGACGGGCGAGCGAGTCGGCTATCCTATGCAGATCGCAGGAGCCGCAGCCCTCGTCAACGAGCAACAGCGGACCCGGATGATTGAAAAGATTACGAAGGAAGCGGGGGGACTCAAGGGCAAAACCTTCGCGATGTTGGGCCTCTCCTTCAAGCCCAACACCAACGATCTACGGGATGCGCCGGCCTTGGCCATTGCGCAGGAACTCATCAAGCAGGGCGCCACGGTTCGCGCCTACGATCCTGCCGCGCTGGAGGAAGCCTGTCAGATCGTGCCAGGACTCGTTCCTTGCAAAGACGCCTACGAGACAGCAGAGGGAGCGGATGCCCTGATTCTCATGACCGAATGGAATCAGTTCCGAACCCTCGATTTCGACAGACTAAAGACCCTCTTGCGGCAGCCTCTCTTCTTCGACCTGCGCAATGTCTACGATCCCGACCGAATCGCAGGCTTCGGCTTCCGGCATATTTCGGTCGGGAGACCCAGCAAGGCGCCTTCGCAGGCCAAGTAACAATTGCGTTAGGTCAGTCGCGGCGCTTCGGCTGCCCTGGCTTCCTCTTTCGTTTTCGGCTTGTAGCCCATCCGGTCCAAGACCTTCATCACCCGCGTCTTCAAGCGATCGTCTGCATCGGCCAGCGCGGTGGCCAGCGGCTCGACGGCAGGCTTGCCGATCTTCCGGATGATTTCCGTCACGGATTGCCGAAGCTCATCTTCCTCCGACACCAGCAGGGGCACGAGCGAGGATACAGCCGGCCCGCCGATCTTGATCAACGAATCATAGGCGCGCTGCCGGACATCGCCGACTTCATCCGCCAAGGCATCGACCAAGGGCCGCACGGCGCGCACCTCTTTCAGTTCACCCAACACTTCCGCCGCATACTTCCGATTGAGCCAATGGCTGTCTTTCAGGTCCAGGAGCATCGCGTCAGCACGCGCCGCATTGGGGTCCTTCGCGCGAATCCGGAAACTCTTGGCGACCCGCTTCCCGCCTTCTTCGACGACGCGGATCGTGGCGCCATCCCCGACCTTGAGCTTCTTCAGCTCTTCAAGCGCCTCGTCGTCCACATCCAGCACAACCGTCTTGCCGTCGTAGGCCAACAGTTCAACTTCGATCTGTTTCGTCTCAGGGTTCACCGCGACGACCCGTTCCGTCACGAGGTTAAACCCGTCCTTCTTTGCGCCGCCCTTCGGACCGATCTGAATCAACTTTGGAGGAGCTTCATCCGCCATGATGTATATCCTTTACCTCGAAATAAAAATTACGGCTTTGCTTTCCACCCGAAACTCGCCAAGACCCCCTCGACCGTTTCCTGCACCATTGTGTTCTCATCTTCGAGCAGCGGGAGCAACGGATCGATCGCTTCCTTCGCCCCGAGCCGCGCAAGCGACTCCGCCGCATTCCGCCGCACGAGCCAATCTTCATCCTTGAGCGATTCGATCAAGGGGCCGACTCCGCGCGCATCGCCGATCTTGCCCAGGGCTTCGGCCGCATGGCGCCGCACCATCCAATTATTGCCCAAGAGTCCCTCGATCAAGGCATCCACGGCCCGCGCATCGCCGATCTTTTTCAGCACCCGCGCCACGTCCTCGCGCACCGTGTTGTCGGTCAGCGCTTCGACCAGCCCCGGCACCGCACGCGGATCGCCGATGCGCTCCAACGCCCACACGGCGGCAGTCCGTACCGCGCCATCTTTGTCCTTGAGCGCCTTCACAAGGGGATCGATGCCCCGCTGGTCCTTGAGCTTCCCCAACCCAGCCGCCGCCTGTTCGCGAATCGCCCATTCATCGTCCGTCAGCGCCTCGATCAAGGGATCGACGACGGTGGGACCGATCCGCACAATGGCGCTGGTCGCCGCTTCCCTGATCAACACATCTTCGTCCGCCATGAGCGCGATCAGCGGCCCCACCGCATCCTCGCCCACCTGACTCAAACTGGCAATCGCATGGTCGCGGAGCGCTTCATTGTCGTCCCGCAGAGCTCCGATCAGTTGCTCGATCCGTTCCGCCTGCACATTGTCACTCATCGTCGTCCTGCCCTCCCTGACTCCCGACAGGCGTCCCGTCGAGCGCTTCCAGTTTATCGGCAATCAAGCCTGAATTGTACGCGACAAGGCCATCCCGGTCTGTCCTCAACCGGTCGAACAATTCTTTGTACGGACGCAACACTTCCACATCCTTCACTTTGGCCAAGGCTTCCATGGCAAAGACCCGCAGGGGGCGAATGGGAATGGCTTCGATATAGAGCTGCGCTGGCCTGGCATCGCCGATCAACCCCAGCGACTTCATCGCCAGTTCCTTCACGCCCGTATCCTTATCGATCCGTAGCCGCTCCATCAAGGGCTCCACCGCGCGCACATCGCCGATCTTGCCCAGCAAGTCGGCCGCAGCTTCACGGATGACCCAATCATCGTCCTCAAGATACTCGATTAAGATCTCCACGCTCGGACGGCCGATAGCCAGCAGATTGATCACGGTGCTCATGCGAGCCTCTTCCCGTTCGCTCAATTCTTCAATCTCGCGAAGATTGTCGAACACTTCGTTGATCCGCTCACGAATGGCGGTCAACTTCTTGAGCGTCCGCACGGCAATGTCGCGAATAGCCGGCTGCCCCATGGCCGTGATAAAGGCATCCGACGACCGGGGGTCGAGCAAACGCTCCAACATCGTCGCGGCCATAATCTGCGCTTCCGGGTCGGGGTGGATCAACATCTCGCTCAACGGGGCGATGGCGTTGGGGATGACCCCCAACAACTGCGAGGCCACCAGGCGAGTCTCTTCGTCTTTCGATTCATAGAGCAGCGAGGTCAACGCCGCGGCGGTCGTCTCGTCCAGCACCCCGGCCATATGTTCCAAGGCTGACGCACCGGCCTTGCGGACCGCTGCATCCTCATCGCGGAGCAAACCGACCAGGGGCACACCGGCTTGCGGATCGTTCACGCGAGCCAACATGGCAGCCGCCTCGGCTTTCAGCGCCGGAGCACCGGTCGCCAGCACCTCGACCAATGCCTGCACTGCGCGGGGCCCGCCGGAGAGGCAGGCCGCCGTCGCTCTCATCCGTCGCCAATCCTCTTCATGGACGAGCTCGGATACCAGCGTTTCAATCGTTTCTTTCGCCATAATGTTTCTGCGGCCCGCTACACCCGCCCGGCCCGCCAGCCTACTCTGGCCAGGGTATCTTTGACATGGTACAGAATATTGTCATCCGACTCGCGCGCCAGCACCGCCAACAACGGCGCAATCACGGCGCCTCCAAATCGGGTCAGCGCCTCAGCTGCTTCCGCCCGCGTCACCGTATAGCGAAGCGCCTTCATGAGCGACGGGATGGCCGCTTCGTCCTGGATCGCGCCCAAAGCCCTGACTGCCGCGCCCATCGTCAGTATCTCTTCATCCCACTGATCGCCACAGCCATCGATCGGGCGCGCGGCCTCCGGTTGGTCCACTCGCTCGATGACCGCAATCAACATGGGCACCGCAGAACGATCACCGATCTTGCCCAACGCCTCAACCGCCAGAGGCCGCAGCCCAGTTGTTTTCATCGCCGTCACGAGGAACTCGATAGCTCGCACATCCCCGATCTGACCCAATGCGCGGACTGCATCCTCGCGAACTGCCCGGTCCCGATCGTTGAAGAGCACCGATAGCAGAGGGTCCACCGCCTCCGGCGACCTGGTTTTCCCCAAAGCCTCGACCGCATGCAGCCGCACCAGCCATTCCGTATGAGTCAGCGCGTCGAGCAACGACGAGAGGGCCGCCTCCCCGATCGCCGCAAGGGCCGTCGAGGTTTCCTCGCGCACGGCCTTCACCTTGTCCTGTAACAACGGCACCAGCGGCGCCACCGATCCAGGATCTTGAATCCGACCCAACGCCTTGGCCGCATGCATCCGCACGATCCAGTCGGGACTCTTCAGCGCCTTGATGAGTGGCGCGAGCACCCGCACATCGGCAATGGCGGCCAACACCGACGAGGCCAACTCCTGAACCGTGAGCACCGGATCGGAGAGGCAAGCCCCCAACGTCGTCACGGCCGGCTCTCCGATAGCCAAGAGGGCGCCGGTCGCCGCATCGCGCACCGCGCGATCACCGTCACGCAACACAGAGACCAGCGGCGCCACCGCCCTCGGATCCCGAAGCGTGCCCAGGATCGTGGCGGCCTCTTCACGAATCGCCCAATCTTCGTCCTTGAGCGCCGCGATCTGTTCGGCTACTGCGTCTGCCATGCCCGACCTCAATTCAACGGATGCTGAAAAAGTCCGCCAGCTTCGTTCTCAGCTCATCGAAATCCTCAACGTACCCCAGAGGGTACGCCTCCTGTTTCGACTCGCCTGCGGCCTTGCTGAACGGCCTTTTTTGAGCATCCTGCGTGGCACGCCATAGCTTCCCAGAAGCCTACTAACCTCTTTGGGCAAAATCACCAGAGGGGCCGAATCGGCCCGTATCGCCGAGGGGCATGTCCACCCGGGCATTGTCGACCACGCTCGAATTGACAGTGATGTCTTCCGGCGCCGGCATCCAGCCCAATTTCTCAAGCGTCTCCAGCGTCAATTGCCGCAGGGCATCTTTCGCCGTGAGTCGGACCGACGCGTAAGAGAGCACCCGCTCTCCTTCTTTAATCACTTCAGAAGCTTTCGGGTCATACAAAAAGGCAATCAGCGGCTCGATGGCCGTATCGCCGATGGTCGCCAAAGCGGCGCTGGCCTTTTCACGCAAGACGCCGTCCTTCAGCAGCATGATCAAATCGGGAATGACGCGCGGATCGCGGAACTGGCCCAGCGCCGTCGCCGCCGCTTCCTTGATGAAGGCGTCTTCGCTGACGATGCAACCGGGAGTCGGGGTTCCGTCCTGGCGAATGCCCTTCCCCTTCAACGCATCCAGCACCGGAGGCAGGGCGCGAGGATCGCCGATCATGCCGAGCGACGCAATGGCATGCCGCTTCACGACCCCGTCCTTCATCGCTTCAATCAACGCATCGATGGCCCGTGGATCGCCGATCTGGCCCAGGGCGATCGTGGCATCTTCGCGAACGGCCCGGTCCGGATCTTTCAACGTGGCAATCAGAATGTCGACAACCTTGGAGTCCCGCACCCAGGTCCGGCCGATTTGATAGTCGGTGGTCATCCCGCCGAGTGCGCGGGCTGCGTGGCACCGGACGATAAAATCTTTATCCGTGAGACATTCCATCAGCGGATCGACGGAAGGCTGGCCGATCGAGATGAGAGCAGTCCCGGCCGTTTCTCGCACGGTTTTCGAGGGGTCGCGGAATAGTTTGGTCAGGGCCGGGATTGCTTTGGGATCGCGGATCTTGCCCAGCGCCTCTGCTGCCGCGCTCTTCACGGCGCCATCGCGATCGCGACAGACGAGCATGAGAGCCTCGACCGCTTTCGGGTCTTTGATTTCGCCACAGGTTTTCGCGGCATGTTCGCGAACGCGCCACCGCTCGTCCTTCAATGCAGCGATCAGGCGATCGACCGTCACGGCTCCCATCGAGGCCATAGCCTCGACGGCATCGTTCCGCACATCCATGGTGGAGTCGTTGAACAGAACGATGAGCGCTTCCACGGCTTTCGGCCCGCCGATCTTGGCCACGCCACGGCCCGCATGGGCTCGCACGGTCCAATACTCGTCCCCGCAGGCGCCAACCAGCGCGTCCAAGGTGGTGGGATCGGCGAGTTCGGCGAGGGCCTTGGCCGCATCTTCGCGGGTGGCATCGTCGGCATCCTCGAGTGCTTCTAAGAGATCATCAAGCGCATGGGCCATGGGTGCCGCTCCTCTACGGATAGTAGTTATCGCGCTGGCCGCCGTGCGGATAGGTCCGGCTGCAACGGATGGTTAAGGTCTGAGTCCCTCGCCCCTCCACACATTGGTCGAGGGACTGGGCAATTTCCAACTTTCCCTCCAGATTTACCGTGAAGGGAAAATCGAAGGTGAAGCTGATGAACTTATACTTGCCCGGCTTCAGTTTGAGCGCGCGGGACTCGGTCGTCCTATAGGCATCCATGGACTCAGGGTCCGAGGCCTGGATGGGCGGAGTGACGCCTGGCACGTACCACCAGGTCTGAGGATTAATCTTCGTGGCGTCGACGGTGATGATATGTTCCTGCGTATAGGCAGCAGGAGGACCGGCCGCGATTGCCGACAGGACCGTCGCGGAGCCCAGCAACCCTCCCACCAGACAACCCATCATGTACCGTTTCACATTCTGCATTCTGTGACCTATTCCAGGGATACTTTTGGGGCGGCGACAAAGTCAGCCTGGAAGATTTCTTCCACGGCATGGCTTTCCCATTCTGTATGGGTCTGCAACCCCAGCGTCCGCATCACAGTTGCGCCCGTATCTAAAATTGAGACAGGCTGGTGGATCACATAACCATGTTTGATCCCCACCCCCGAGGCAATCCAAGGCACCATCGGCACCGCTGCGTCAGCCTGGTCCTGGCCCGGATCTCGGCCTTCAGCGCTGAGCGAGGTCACGAACAGGGTCGTCCCTTTGATCAGCCCCTTTTCTTTATAGAGATCCAATACGGAGTTGATCGCCTTATCCACCGAGCGCAGGGCGTCGCGATACTCCTTCGAGGTCCAGCCATGAGCCGCACCGGCGCGACCAGCCTCAGGAAGATGCACGACCAGGAAATGCGGCAAGGCAGGGATGGCATGGCCGTAACCATGCCCGCTGGTCGCTTTCTTGAAATATTGACGGATGTAGGACACGATGCGGTCCGTGCTGCATTCAGGCTTCAGAGGCCCGCACATCTGATAGTCGGTGTAGGGCTCCGGTCTCGCCAGCTGATAGAGAGATTCGTCCATGAGGAAAATCGCGCTGTCGCGTCCCCCGCTCAAGTCGAGATAGTCGAACACGCTCGGGGCGCGTGGATAGCCACGGCTGAATTCAAAGACGTTCCAGGTAATGCCGTGCTTTTCGACCGGCATCCCCGTAATCAACGACGCCATCGTCGGGAGCCGCAAGGCCGGCTTCACCGCCGTGGCAGACCAGGTGACAGACCCGTCCTTCACCAACCGGCTGAGGGTCGGCATCGTGCCGCCCTTCAGGGAGCCCTGGCTAAACCCTTCCAGGACGAAAAGAATCACATGCTCAGTCTGAACCGTTGAAGCAGGAGCGGCCGCCACCGATGGAGCAGCCACCGCCGCGCCATGCTGAAGCAACAAACCAAGAGAAAAACACGATGTGGCAAGTATTCGAAACGACCATCCGCGATTGAGGCGACGTAACATATCCACAGACCAGTCCTTTCTATTCCAAGGGGACGCTTAAGCTATCATGGCGTTTTCCGCCAAGGCAAGGGAGGCAGGGGCCCCGCAGGCATGATTCACCAGGGTTCATGCGGCCGGGGATGCCTCCCGGCAGAATGGTCAAGAGTCGATGTCGGTGCTATGCTTATAATGGCCTCGCGGCTGGCAAAGAGCCGGCCCCTGAGGCCTCAGTCCCAATCTAGGAAGGTGAGGGAAATGCCGGATATCTGTGCTCCGCAGGCGCCAGCTCGCTGGGCGCTGCCTCACATTGCACCACCCTCCCTGAGCCTCTTCGCCCTCTTACTCATCCTGTTCCTCTGGCCGCCCGTAACGAGGGCGGAGATCCGGGTTGTGACTGCGCAGGGTGAGCACCGGATGGGAGACCGCGACACCAGAGAAGACGCCATCCGCCTGGCTACCGAAGCGGCCAAACAGCAGGCCCTGGAAGAAGTCGCCGTCTATCTCGAAAGCGTCACCGTCGTGAACAACATGGATGTGACGAAAGACGAAATTCGCACCTATACAGCCGGCTTGGTCCTGGTCCTGGAGCAAAACACGGATCTACAGCTCGATGGCGACGCCATCGTGGTTAAAACCTATCTGGTCGCCCAAATCGATACGGACGAAGTGAGCCATGCCATCAAGGCCTTGCGGGAGAACGAGGACGCCAAACACCAACTCCTCGCCCTGCGGCAGGAAAACGATCAACTCCAGCAAAACCTCGACGCGGCGAATCAGGCCCTGGCCAAGGCCTCGACCGCAGAGCAGACACAACAAGCAGCCCAGCAACGCCAGGACATCTTGAATCAGACTCAGTCGAACGCCATGGTCTCGCAGGCCTGGACCGATTGGGCCCTCGCTGCGCCGCCCGTTTCTCCCGGAACAGGGCTGGCCCAGACCCAGGCGCTCCTGAACCTGGCGCGGAGTCTCTATCCCGCGAGCCGGCATGTCCAGGCAGCCCAGCAAGTCATGACCGCGAAACAGCCATCGTCGCCGCCACAACCGCCCGCTCCCCCGGCGCCGGGCATGAGGCCATCGACCATGCCAAGCTACCAGCTCGTGCCCCATCAGGCTGGATCGCAACGGGGCCTGTTACGGTTGAACGAAATTACCTATAAAGCTGCGCCGGCACATCAGCAATCGATGCAACGCCAGTCGCAAGCAGGACAGCCTCCAATCACCAGGCGGCTTCCCCCGACTGGCAACCACGCCTATCCGCCGGCGCTGCACCAGATCCCGCGGGCCCCGCATCAGATGGCGCCTCGCACGAGGGACAGCAGCGGGCAGAACAGTGGCAGAGGGAGCGGTCCTAGAAATGGCAGAGGAAGGGAACGATAGCGCATGAATAATCGAGTGGCTTTCAAATCCGTCTGTTGTGGCCTGGTTGCCCTAATCTGTTCCTGGACAGGACTGGCCACATCGGCTGAGCCGGGCCTTGCGCCTCCGGTCAGCCAACAGGCTGAGCGGTCATTCCAACAGCTGCAGCAGATTGAGCAAGGCGGCAAGACACACGAGCAGGCAGGCGCCAGGGCTACTGTCACAGAAAGCGCTGGCCGCTATGACGCGGACCAGTACCTCATCGGGAAAGGCCAGGGAGATCTGAATAAAGGCAGAATGGTTTGCCAGCGGGTCTCGGAACTCTCAGCCAGAACAGATCTCGCGAAACAAATCCGTGTGATGGTCAAGGAACATATGATCGACCGGATTCGCGAGAGGACCGGCCGAGAAGCGGAACAGGACATCGAACTCACCAGGGAAGAAATCGTCCAGGAATATCTTCAAGGTGTGAAAATCGTGGACCGCCAGATGGACGAAGAGAAAAAAATCTGCACGGCCACCGCCGTCATGCTCAAGAGCCAGATCCAGCCCAAACCAGCCGCAGACCATCAGGAATCCACCCCGACAGCCGTTCGATAAACAAGCTCTCCTCTAACGGCGCAACTCGCACGAACGCTGCAGCAACAATGCGGTAAACCGTTTAGCGCCTACGCACTCTGCAACCGAGACCATCACCGTCACCCGTCGCACCTTCCACGCAAAGCCCAGCGCGCGAACATTTTCGTCTTGAAAAAAGCGACAAATCAAGCGACAGTCGCCCTACCGTAATCAGTCCAGGAGGTCGTTCCGATGACTCGATTTATCCTAATCACTCTGTGTGTATTATTGATGACTAGCGACGCATGGGCAGAATGGACGCAGAGCGGGGGAAATGCGGACGGCATCCTCACCCACTATGTGGACCGTGGCACAATACGACGCGCAGGACATGTGGCAAAGATGTGGGTATTACAGAACTTTGCGGCTTCACAGGCTTCGGCAAACAATGGAAGGCCGTTTCGATCAAAGAAGGTGCGACTTGAGTTTGACTGTCGTGATGAGAAGCACCGACTAGTAGCATCCTTTTGGTACGCAGGACTGATGGGTAAGGGCGACATCGTCGTCTCAAGCACAGACCCCGGCAAGTGGGCACCTATTATCCCTGACAGCGTGCAGGAAACCTGGTGGAGGATTGCGTGCAAGAAGAAATGATCGACGCAGGTACTTGTTGCTCGCCTTAAATGGCAGGAGACACAAGAACCGAAGCCTGCCCAGCCCCACTGCCGGTCAATAAGCAATCTCCTCTCATAAGCCGTCCCTCGCAGGATGCTCAAAAAACCCGTCAGCAAGGCCGCAGCGAGCGAAGAGGCGAGGCGTACCCTTGCGGTACGTTGAGCCTCTGAGCGAAGCGAGAACGATGCTGGCGGGCTTTTTCAGCATCCTGCTTATCTTACGTTGCAGTCCACGACCAACATCGGGTATGTAACTCTCCATGCCGATCGAAAATAATTTCCAACATGACGAGATGTCCCGGAAAAATCCCGGCGAACGACTCACCATTCGTGAGGCTACCCTGGCAACCCTGCAAGAATCGCCGTCCGGACAGGAGGCCATGGCCGCAGCCGGCAAGCGCCTGTCGCAAGCGGGCGTCCGCCTAATCCTCCTGCTGCATGGCTCCATCATGGGAACCGACCTCTTCGGGGCTCAGCGACTGGATGACCTGGGAGGGCTCAAACGAGGCTACTCACGCGGCGTGGCGGGACTCGATGCCCTCCTGGCTCTGCTGCGCGACGGCAGCAATGGCATCTCCTCTCTGCCGGGAGGCCTAAAGCCACCGCTCCCGAACGATGACGCCACGAAGCGGCTACTCGATGAGCAGATCGGGGATGCAGGCAATTTCACCAATGCTTACGTGGAGCAGATGAAACAGTCCCTCAACAAGGGCCTGGACCGTCCGATCCATTGCCTCCGCGAACTCTGGTCCTGCGAACACCATCATCTGGGCCGTGCTCTTGCTGCCATCTCACTGCTCGGACGGCTACGCGACTGGACCGAAACCCACAAGTTGGGCCAGGGAGACCGAATCCTCGTACAGGCCCATGGACAAGCAGGCCTCGTCCTCGCCCTCGTCTCGAACCTCTTATGTGCATCCGCATCCAGCAGCAGGGCGAGACTGTTCGATCTCCTTTCGGCTTTCACTGCTCAAACCAATCGACCGGACATCGCCGCGACCATCCAACGGATCGCTCCCTTCCTGTCGGAGGGCACCCTCCTGAATGGAGCGACGCTGGACGTCGTCACCTTCGGCATGCCAGTCCGTTACGGGTGGGACCTGTCAGGATTGGGCAAGCTGCTGCATATCGTCAACCATCGAAATCTTAGGACCGATGGCAAGACCTGGCTCGCGAAGATGGAATTGCCACAGATCACGATGGAAATGCCGATTGCCTGGGGCGGAGACTATGTCCAGGAGATGGCCGTGGCAGGCAGCGATGCCGTGCCGGAGACCGAAGCGGCGAAAACCGCCAATAAAGCCGTGTGGGAAATCGTCGAACCCTTCGACGGATTCGAACGCTGGCTCGAATGTGCCCGCCGCGCCGTCCGCATCCCGAGCGAGGGGCTGGGCATGCTCGTAGACTACAAAGACTCCACCGGGTCAACCAACGTGCGCGACCACTACTTCGGCCACGCAGCCTATACCCGCCTCAACACCATGCTCTTCAACACGACAGAAATCACGCGGGCGTTCTACCCAGCTCCGTAACATTCGCGCCCCCACACTCCCCGTCATTCTTCACGCAATTGCACTAAAACTGCACAACAATTCAAACAATGCGGGAGACGCTAAATCAGCCAGATCCCTCTACACCTGCCTGAATGCCAACCGATTGATACAGTAGAGGCTGAGAATAAGCAGCTCTAACGTAAAGAGGCATCAAGCACAACAGACTTTACTCTGATTGAATCCTGTGAAAGGTCCGCGGCGGAAGCGGTTAACTTATGTCTTGTGTCATCAATATTAGGGCAGAGCCTAAAAGCCTGATTTTTCCGCCCATCCTGACCAGACCACTTCGCACAATTAAACCAGCCCACTAAGTAGAGACCATGTTGGCAACGGTTATCTTTAAGATATCTGCCGACCAACTGATCTCGCATCGCATCGTGCACTCCAGGGTTCCAACAGCCTTTGCATTCAATAATTACAGTGATCGAATCATACGACTCTGTTGAGGCGGCATGAATGATAGCATTCACATGGATATCAGTTCGTTCTCCCCGATGAATGCGGACTTCTCTGTTCAGCACAATACCTTTTTGGTTTAAATCCTTCTCCAGATAGATCTTTACATAATCAGAGAAAGTGTCCTCATCTTTGGGCCTGGCGTCAGACCTTGAAACATTGTCCCAGAGAAATTGAGCCTCTGGTGTCTCTCCCTGCAACTGAGCTTGAAGCCGTCCTAATGACTCAACCAGCACCTGAATCAAGTGATCCCCGCTCTGGACTAAACGCGACTCACGGTTAGTGGCGAGCTTCACAATGTCCAGTGGTCGAGCTGGAACCCACGTAGCCCTACGAGTCTGTGCTTGCGCATCCACAAGCACCCACTTGAGCCAGTCTAGCTCTGGAAGTTCTCGCTGAAGTCGTTTAATTGCCTCACATGCGCGAATGCTTCCTCGATGTGTCAATAGTTGAATGATAGCGTTTCGCCACAGGTCTACATATTCAAGAGGCCCAACCCAATGAGCTTTCCCATCTGAGTGCTTAGGAGATTCAAAATGACGTGTGAGCCACACGTAAAGATCCGCAAGTTGATCTTCGTTCAATCTAAGCCCAATAGATCCATAATCATCTACGCAAACTCCGAGAATGACTTGCTCGCCAAAGTCTTCATCCGCCTGCATTGCGGGCCACACTATCGACCAGCCGACATCTTTGGTGTCGAGCATTAAGGTTTGCGCAGCGGCAACTGCCCTCGCTCTCTCTGGATCGCCCGAAGGTGGTGGCGTCGGAATCAAAGCAGAAGCAAATGACTGTGCCTCCAAGTCGTCATGAGCAAATAATACACTGAGCAAAGAGCTCATGGATTTCGGGGTAGTCGCGCTGGCCTTGGCATAGCCCAAGAGCAACTTGGCGATTTCCTCATTCCAGATTCCATTCAGTTCTGTTGCAGTGCTTATCCTCTCTCCCTTTTCAATTTCCTTTTCTATCAAGACCTTTGCTGTATCAAGCACGGCGAGTGGAGATTTGCGGTAGGCGAGCTTGAGCAATTCTTTCTTAACGGATCGATCGCTGTCGTTATTCAGAAATGGGAAGGCAAGAATAATTGGGCACCATCTTCCAATCTGATCGGCCGACAAGCTTTGCATGACCATGGGCCTAACCTTTTGGAGTAAAGCTACGGCGCTCCACTGCGACATTACCGACCGACTCCATTGCCCCGTCCCAAGCCAATTGGATGCAGCGGGAATATCAGATTGAACATACTTCTCTGCCACGCGAACGATTCTTTCTCGGGTTGCTTCATCGGCCGACAGCCAGCCCGGCAGTTTCATCACGTCCCATTCAAAACCCGAATCGTAGCCAGTGCTGGTTGGTTCTAGAGTCAGCTCGCGAGTAACGCTCCACCACGCCGTGGGATTACGATCCTCACACTCCTGAAGGGCTCTAGCCAGTCTTTCATCGGGAGACGGGTTGAGTGGAGGCTTATTTATTCGTCGTTTCCATGACTCTTCTTCCTCATATCGGGTCTTGAGTTGTTGAGCTTGCGCGGAATCTAAACTTATCGGTTCCCAAACCCATTTGAACCTGTCCGCAACCAGTGGATGTCTCTTGCAAGCCTCATGAATTGCATCCAAGTATTCTGGAGATCTGTGTTCAGGAAAACTATTGAACAGTCTCACAAGGAGATCGACCACAACGTTCTGAATGTCTTGCTTCTGATTTTGGTCAAGGTATGAAATGAGCCAAGCGAAATCCCCTGACCGCACGATTAGTGTGTGAGTGAATAAGAGCCATGAGCCTTCACTATCAGGACCCTCCGCAACGGCTGAAAGGACTGCCTTAAGCAACCGACGCCTTTTATCTTCATCTTGCAAAAAGGTGAGATGGTCGGTTTTGTCGAGTCCGCCTTTTATTAATTCATCGTGATGCCTCAACCGCGACGCCACAAATTTGGCGAGTGCATCAGTCACTCCTGGCACATCCATGTTTTCCCATGCCTTCATTACAACCCCATCCATGAGAGATTCCATAGATAAGCCCATCTTGTGGCGTGGTTGTGGCAAACTGGTCACGAATTCGAGAGCTGGGATTAAGTCCTGTGGGGCCAGATCTTTAACGAGCTCCGATGAAAGGAAAATCCGGTAAACACCAATGAATCCATCACTTTTTGGCTGCTTTAGAAGAGGGAATAATTCTATTGCCGTGATATGAGAAGGCCACAAGGCCCTGAGAACACTGCCCTTGAGTTCATCGCGGAGGTCATCGGCATCATCTGAAAAAGCTAGAGGTTTGAGCCTTTTCTTTGTTTGATCGTCGCCTATTCTCCAGATTGCAGAAGCAGCTTGTATTCGTGACGCCAGGTTGTCTGACGTATCAAGAGCCACTTTCACTAAGACATCGTTCAGATCTTGGATGTTGCAAGATTCTGTTATGTCGATCGCCACACGCCGTACTATTACCCCCTTTGTCTTATCAGTAATATAAGGACGAAGTTGGTCTCCTAGACCAGGGTGTGCCAGATTCTTGTAGTGCTGACGGTCGCGATCATAGGCGTGTTCATCCTCGTAGAGCTGCAACAACGCCTCGACCAAGGCAGCCCGCCGTGGAGAATCTCCTGTAGCTACCTCACTTCTCAACAGCAGATCCGGCTCAGCCCGTACAATAGACTGAAATATCTCTGGAATCATTCCAGCCAGCCATGCAGCAGTCTCACCCAATTGTGGAATGATCTTCTTGTTTGGATCATCTGGATGAGTGATTAGGCTCTTGATTTTAGAAATCGAAACATCATGCTTCTTCAGATACCATGCAGCCAGAAATTCAGCATAGGTCTGATGCCCCCAACCGATCCGATTCGGACCGCGAGTTGAAAAAAGACCGGTGCCAAGAGCTTCCCCAATCTCTTTTTCTCCTACGTTAAACCGATCTTTGTTGTCTGACTCGGTCCCCCCTGATAATTCACGAATTGTGACGTCTTCATCGGAAGCCTCAGATGGATTTGTGCCTGAATAGACAGCATTTCGATTCCCAAATATCATGCTAGCTGCAATTCGAGCTGCCACCGCCAGCCGTTGCTCTGCGGTAAGCTCTCCTCTGTATCCAGCTGTACCCCGACTTTCGCTTGTCTCGGCAGCAAGCAATTGACATCCTTCCAGATAGAGGGCTGACTGGGAACTGGGCAGACCTCCCTGCTTCCGATACACCGATAGCAGAAATTTCAAGGTGATGGGCTTGATGGCAAATGGGACGACGGCTGAAGATTCGACTTGTCCAAGAAAAAGCTTTGCATCCAAACCGGAAACGCGGGCCGCTTCTTCGACATCTTTTTTTCTCAGAGGTGCGAGCACATAATGTTGGACGACTTCTTTGCCAAACCAATCTGCGAGGCCCTTCTCAAGAAGATCCGGCCACTCTACCGTTCTACAAGCAATTCTGAGGTAAAGGCGTTCAAACGGTAGTTTCTTGAACTCATCTACCAGGCAAGCGGCTAGAACTCTGATCGATAACAAGCCTTCGTCCAAGCTGTCCAAGAAAAGATGCAAAGCATGCGTGCCCGCTAACCACTCCTTAAAAATAGGGCTTTCAAAAAGATGAGCCGCTAGTCGGCTCTCTGATTGATAGGAGCGGAGATTTACAAAGAGAGACTTCCCACTTGAATCATGTTGCCTTTCTCCCCAAACAGACTCCTGCTCCGACAGAATTGTGGATTTCCCCATGCCAGGATCGCCGAGCAAAACAAGTGCTCTCACACCGGATATTTCTTCGAAAGATACGACGTCCTTGTTCCAGAATTGGCTTGATTGGGAATCAGGATCAGGAAGGTACCCAGCATCTGCCAGGTTGAGACTAGAGCCTCTTGGATACCAAAAACGTTTCCACTGAAAATGAGCATCGCTCATGTGATTAGCCTGCTACAGGGTATATCGATAATGGGCATGCCCATTTCCCTCAGGATGGCCTTGACCTGGGAGCCAGACCGCTTGGAGTTTCATCCCTAAAGGGTGGCCCGTTTAGCCTCCAACTGCGCGCGTCCAACGAGGTCCTTCTGAGGGCGCGCGTTGCGCGAGCAAGGGAGACTAACGGGCCACCCCCTCTTCTCCTACACCGGGCGGGGTGCGAGGACGGTCGGGCTGGTTGACGACAGGACCCGCTCTTCGCTCATGGATGCGCCACTCGCCAGTTATGGCCCGTACCCATATCCACTTTCAGCGGCACCGACAGCCCCAGCTTCTTCCCCGTCCCTTCCATCTCCTGCTTCACGAGCTGCTTCACCTCTTCCAAGTCTTTTTCCGGCACCTCGAAGATCAACTCGTCATGGACCTGGAGGATCATCTTGGTATGGGGCAGCTCATGATGCAGCAACCGGCTCACGTTGATCATCGCCACCTTGATGAGGTCTGCCGCTGAGCCCTGAATCGGACTGTTCACCGCCATCCGTTCGCCGAAGCCACGCTGCGCGGGATCGCCGCTTTGCAACTCGGGAATCGGACGCCGCCTCCCGAGGATCGTGGTCGTGTAACCCTTCGTTTTGCCTTCTTCGATATTCCGGTCCATCAAGGCGCGCACGGCCGAAAACTTCTCGAAGAAGGTCTCGATGTACTTCTTCGCCTCTGCCTGCGTCACGCCAATGTTTGAAGCCAGGCCGAAGGGACTGATCCCATACACAATCCCGAAGACGACCGTCTTGGCCACGCGCCGCATGTCTCGCGTGATCTGGCTAGAGGGCAAGCCGAAAATCTCCATGGCCGTCGCCATGTGGATGTCCTCCCCCTTCGCAAAGACGGCGAGCAAGCGAGGATCTTGCGACAGGTGCGCGAGGATGCGAGGCTCGATCTGGCTATAGTCGGCGCAGAGCAGGGTATGGCCGGGAGGCGCAATGAAGGCTTCTCTGATTCGTAGTCCGTACTCGCCCTTCACCGGAATATTTTGCAAGTTCGGCTCGGTGGAGGAAAGCCGTCCGGTGGCCGCGACGGTCTGATTAAGCGAGGTATGGAGCCGCTTGGTCTCAGGATTCACCATTTCAGGCAAGGCGTCCACATAGGTGGACTTGAGCTTACTGAGGCTCCGGTAGTTCACGATCTGCGCGGGCAATTCATGTTGTGCGGCAAGCTGCGCCAGCGTGTCTTCATCGGTCGAGTAGCCGGTCTTGGTTTTCCGGATCGGTTTGAGCCCAAGCTTCTCGAAGAGCACTGTGGCGAGCTGCTTGGGCGAATTGATGTTGAACTCGCCGCCTGCCATGCCCTGGATCGTTTCGATCATCTTATCGAGATCATGCTCCAGTTCTTTGCTGAGCTTGTGCAGACCTTCGACATCCAATAAGAATCCGTTCCGCTCGATCTCGGCCAATACTGGGATGAGCGGCATCTCCACATCGTTGAAGAGCGTAAGGCTGCCCTGCTCCGCCAGCCGTTCCGTCAAGGGCTGGGCGAGCCTGGCCAGCACAGATGCAGCCTCCGTCGCTTCCTCTCGTGACCCTGTATCCTCCTCATCGAAGAGGGATTTCGGCGCGGCCTTCTCCTTCTTCCCTGTCCCCAGCCGATGGTCCAGCAGTTCCAGCGCAATCGTCTCAAGCTGGTGATCGCGGCGGTTGGGATTGAGGAGATAGTCCGCCACCATCGTGTCCAGATAGGGACCTGCGAGGGTCACGCCGATCCGGTGAAAGACCAATAGGGTCGCTTTCAGATCATGAACCACCTTGGTTCTCGTGGAGTCATGCAGCAGCGCGATGATCGGCCGCATGTAGGCATGGACGTCGAGCGGAATGAACGCAGTCCTCTCTCCCGTGGAGAGCGCGATCCCCTGCACATCTGACGCGGCGCCGGTTCCAGAGGACAGCAGACATTGCAGGCCAAGCACGCCTCCCTGCGGCAAGCCCTCCACAAATCGCTGCGCGGTGGATTCATCCTGCACGAACTCCGTCTCCACCACTTCTTTCTCAGCTTGTGTGAACGAGGACTGAAAGGATTTGAGCAATGAGGTAAATCCCAGCTCTCGCAACAAATCGGTGAGCTGGTCCTGATGCGGCGGCTTGATGTGATAGGTCTCTGGCTCGAAGGGGATGGGGCTATCCAGCTGGATGGTCACCAGCCTCCGGCTGAGACGAGCGTTCTCGGCCTGGTCGATCAGGAGGGCCTTGATCCTGGGCGGCGTGACTTCTTCGACGCGGCGCAAGAGTTCTTCGATCGTGCCGAACTGAGCGATCAGCTTCATCGCCGTCTTCTCACCGATGCCCTTCACACCGGGAATATTGTCCGACGCATCGCCCATGAGCCCCATGATCTCCACGACGCGCGCCGGCTCCACGCCGAAACGCTCAACACATTCCGCTTCACCAAGCCATTTGTCTTTTACCGGATCGTAGATGCGCACGTGGGGAGTCAGGAGCTGGAACATATCCTTGTCGCCAGTGACGATGACGACATCGTACCCATGCTGCTCCGCCTGGTGCGCGAGGGTACCGATCAAATCGTCCGCCTCATGACCGGACTGCCGGACTGCGGGAATGTTGAGGGCATCCACGATGCGATGGATATAGGGAATCTGGGCGCTCATCCCGTCCGGCATCGGCGGCCGCTGCGCTTTATAGTCCTTGAACTCCGCGTGGCGCAGGGTCGGCCCCTTTTCGTCGAACGCCACGACGATCCCATCCGGCTTCTTCTCGCGAATAATCTTCAGCAACATCGTCGTGAAGCCGAGGATGGCGTTGGTCTGAAGACCTTTGGAATTATTCATCGCCGGCAGGGCGAAGAAGGCACGATAGATGTAGGCGCTCCCATCGATCAGATAGAGCGTCTTGCGGCTGGAATCGGTGCTTGGCATGGGGTTTAGGGGTCTGGAGCCAGGGTCAGCGGTGGTTTATGAAACTTCTGGCGCATCGTATTGATGACGCCCAACAGGGTCGGCTGGCCGACCATTTTGGCCTCCAGCTCGCGCTTTCTGGGGAAGTCCATGAGCGACACCCCGATCAACATCGTCAGCAGGCCCTGCCCCGGCAAAAAGAGCATGGCAAACCCGGCCAAAAAAAACACCGCGCCCACGATATTCTTCACGACCAGCCCCAGCAGGCGCAGCAAAGGATGATGGTCTTTCATCCAATGGCGGGGCGTGCGCGTATCGAAATAGTCGGCAGGCAGACGGACCAGAATCAGCGGGATGGCAATCAGCGATCCGATAAAACCAATGACCGAGGCCACGGTGAGACCGATGAGCACATCGACCGGAATCCATTGCTGAATTGTTGCGAGTAGGCTATCCATGGGACGCGCATCCTAGCATGCGACCTGGGAGCACTCAAGCCAACAACCAAGCGGCCGCGAGGGTTTGCGGCAGGTTTCTGAGCGGGCTATAATCGCGATATTATGTCGAGCCGGTCTCTCTGCATAGGTCGAATCAGCGTCTGGATCTTGATTGCGGTCCTGGGCCTGGGTCTTTTGACGATGCCCTCCTCCGTCGGCGCATCCGAGGATCTTCATATCGAGATTACGAAAAAAGGCCTGGGCAAAGAGGTCGTCATCACGCAGGGGGTGCGCGAATGGTTCATGCTGATCGAGGTGACACCGGAGAATTCGGTGGTCCTGCGGCAGGAAAAAGACCAGGACAAGTACCTTGTCGACGAGAGTGAAACGCATGACCGCCCCATGACCACGGGCGAAGTCGATGCGGCCATCACTGATTACATCAATAGCGTCAAAGCACGCGCCACCAAGAAGTAGCCGCCGCCTATGCCGCCTCAACCCAAGTTCGTCATCTTCGCCCACCACGCCACCTACGATACCCTGCACCAGGTTGCGACCCTGGGCCTCACGGCTGCCGCGATGGGGAAAGACGTGATCGTGATCCTCTTATTCTGGACGATCAAGAAGCTGGCCGAGGGAAAGATCGACGTGATCGACTTTCCACCGGAATATGCTTCATCGGCGGAGGAAGTGACTCGACTGCTGAAAGAAAAGAAAGTCCCGAAGATTTCAGAAATGTTTCAGGATGCGAAGCTGGTCGGCCGATTCCGGCTCATTGCCTGTAGCGCGGGACTGGAATACATGGGCGTTGACCCTGCTGTCGTAACAAAGAACGTGGACGAAGTCATGGGACTCCCCGCCATTATTGCGCTCACCTCGGACGCAGAAACCAAACTCTTCATCTAGCGAAACGCTAGCGCAAGACTCGCGTGAAAAGCGAGACAAGCGCGACGAGCAAACCCTGATTCTGCTTGTCCCGCTTTTCGCACCCGTCCTGCGCGTCTCGCTCGCGCTCGCTCAGCGCGAGCGCGTTACTCCAACTCGATCGCAATATTCAGTAAGTTTGCACTGGCTACAAAAGGGCGAGACCGGCTGGCAGAGATGTTGGCCGTAGGGGACGAGCAGATCGTTGAACGTGATCCAGTGAGGCTTCGGCAACTTCCGTCGTAGGGCTTCTTCCGTTTCCTCCGGCGTCTTCGTCTTTACATAGCCCCAGCGATTGCTGATGCGATGCACGTGGATATCCACGCAGATACCGGGCTTGCCGAATGCGACCGTCACCACCAAATTCGCCGTTTTCCTGCCGACCCCGGACAGCGTAACCAATTCCTCGATGGAATCGGGCACTGCGCCGCCATAGTCGCTCAGCAGGCGGCGGCAAATCGCATGGATCGATTTGGCTTTGGTCCGGTAGAAACAGACGGGATAGATGGCTTGTTCGATCTTCTGAAGCGGAAGAGCCAGCATCGAGGCAGGCTGATGCGCCAGGGCGAAGAGTCTGCCACTGGCTTCACCGGTTGTTTTATCTTTAGTCCTGAGGCTGAGGAGACAGGCAATGAGGATGCGGAAGGGGTCGCGGTTCGACTCGCGTGACACCACGCCGAGGACCGGTTCCTCCCACTGCCGAATCTCGCGCTTCACGACTCGAAGCGCAGCCGTGATCTGATCCTGGCGCATGGACTAGAAGTGAGTACGGAGGCCTTGGGAGGAATGCGATCAACCGAACGGGCAAGCCCGCGAACAGACGCTTACTCTGGCTTACGCTTCGCCAACCACTTTTGACGACGACGCTGCGCTTCGCGTTCCTTGGCTTTCTTCCTGACGCTCGGCTTCTCATAAAACCGCCGACGCTTCAGTTCTCGGAAGAGGCCTTCCCCCGCGAGTTTCTTTTTGGCAACTTTGAGGGCTTTTTCAACGTTATTATTGAAGACTTTGATTTCCATTCTTCCCGTCTATTTACTTTCCCAGGCGATGCCTGTACAGGTTTTTTCCTCGTGCGAACCCGTCCCTGACTAAGAGGCGCAGTGTAGCATAGCCCCCTCAGTTCCTCAAGACGCTTTGTCATTTCTTGCATTCGGCCAAGAAGAGACAGTTTAAGCCGTTGATTGTGTTGTATTTTTATGTTTCCTGCGACTGTGTGGCGCCCCGCATCCGCTGCGGCAATCGCAAGCAGTAATCCAACCGTCAGGTCAGACTGGACGCGGGGCTTCACCCCTGCCGAACAGGCATGGAGCAGAGCCCCCGCCTCCGTCGCCTGTTCAGCGATTTCGAGCGGGATCTCCGTCGCAAGATGGAGCGCCGCAGACAAGGTGGAAGGACGAGTCTTGTCTGTCTTCGCAAGCTTCGTGGCCTGGACAAATCGCTGATAGGCCTCGCCATCCGCTTGCATCAGCTCGCGCAGCCGCAGGCTAATCTCACTCAGCCGACGTTCGACTGTCCGTTGCTTGCTGAGCCTCGCCCCCATGACTCCCAGCGAAGCCGCGAGGGCTCCTACCAAAGCCGCAACCGTGCCGCCGGCCGGAATCGGAGTCGCCGCTGCCACAGACTCCAGGAAATCCGCGAGCGATTGCTCCGGCACATCGACCGGCTCCTGTTTGCGCAACGAGGCCTGCTCTGCCGGCTTACCAAACAGCCGAGCCTCTACCCTTGCCTCCAACACCTGCGTGGCATCAAACTGTTCGAGCGCCACACTATGAGCGGCGACCTGAACCAGCGCCGCTTGCGGCACCAGTCCGATCACTTCGCTTCCCGCGACCGCCACGCCTTGCTCGGCTGCGCGGGACCGGACCGCTTCGAATGCGACATGGATCGGCGTGATGACGTGATCGGTGAGATTCATCGCCACCTGCACCATGCGACGGCTGGCCAACTCCACCCCGATCGCCTTGAGATGGGGCAAACCGCCGTTCGATTGGCGAATGTCCTTCGCGATGGAGCGGGCCAAAGCCAGATCCGTTGAGCGGAGATTGACATTGAAGGCAATCAAGGGAGGTCGCGCGCCGATCACCATGGCTCCGGCCGTCTTGTGGAGGTGCGGAGGCCCAAAATCCGGTGTCCAGTCCGGATCGGAAGCCATACGGAAGGCCAGACCCTGCAACCCTCCGCGGCGGACCGATTCCAGCGGAGCATGATCGCGGTGCGTGGCTGCTTGCTCGTACAGGAACACCGGAATCTCCAGCTCAGTCCCCACCCGTTTCCCCAACCGCTTCGCCAGACGGATACAGTCCTGCATCGCCACACCATGCACCGGCACGAAGGGCACGACATCCGTCGCCCCCACCCGTGGATGAACGCCCTCATGCTTTCGAAGATCGATAAGATCGGTCGCGACGCGAATGGCGCGAAAGGCCGCTTCCGCGACGGCATCCGGCTCGCCGGCAAAGCTCAAGACGGAGCGATGGTGATCCCGATCCATCGTCTGGTCCAACAGCCAGACCCCCGGCACGGATTCCACCGCGTCCACCAGCGCGCGGACTGTCGTCCGGCTTCGCCCCTCACTGAAGTTCGGCACACATTCGACGATGCGATCCACGCCCGACCCCACCCGGCATTGAAACAACAAAGCCGGAGGTCTGATCATCATCCCTCCGGCTTCTCTCTCACTCAGTCCCCGCCTATGCGATTACTTCGTCTTTTTCACAAAGGCTTTATAGATCATGCCCGAGTTCGCCTGTTCTTCTTCGAGCCCGACCATCTGATGACCGGTCGTGTCGCACCAGGCCGGCATATCTTTCTTGATGCCTTCGTCGTCTGACACGACTTCCAGGACCTGACCCACCGTCAGCTCCTTGATCTTCTTCAAGGTCATGATAATCGGCATCGGGCAAAAGTACCCCAGCGTATCGAGTTTCACATCGGCTTGAATCATGCGTTCCTCTCCATGTCAGCACTCGCGTCTAGCAGGATGCTGAAAAAGTCCGCCAGCGGCGTTCTCGCGTCGCTCAGAGGCTCAACGTACCGAAGAGTACGCCTCGCCTCTTCGCTTGCTGCGGCCTTGCTGGACAGCCGTTTTGAGCATCCTGAGGTTATTCTGGCCCCAACACCGTATGGAATATTTTGGCTATACTTTCCGTATCAACCGAGTTTTTCCGCAGCCTGCTAGATAAACAAATTCACGCTGCCCTGCTTGGCTTCCGCGAGATAGGTCGTCACCCCCGCGAACTGATCGATGCCCTCGATGAGGGTATCTTTCGTAATGCCCATCAACCCCATGGTCGTCGTGCAGGCAATGAAGCGAACCCCCAGCTCCAACGCCGTCTCCATGAGCTCAGGCACACCGGGCATCCGGTTCTGCTTCATAACTTTTTTCATCATCGTCGTGCCCAGCCCTCCAAAATGGAACCGCGAGAGGGGCAGGCTATCCGCGCCCCCTTTGTTCAGCAGGCCGAACATCCGACGGAGCCAATCCTTCGCAGAGCTGGCCGCGCCTTTCCGGCGAATGGCATTGAGACCCCAGAAGGTGAAAAAGACCGTGACCTGCATCCCCATGGCTGCGGCCCCTGTAGCGATGATGAACGCCGCCATCGCTCGATCCATGTCGCCGCTCAGCAGCACGATCGTCACCCTCTCAGGCTTGGAAGCTTGTAGATCTGCCAAGGCCACGGATGGATCCATCTGCGCAATTGTCATAACGCCCTCTTTTTCAGTCAGACTCGCGTGAATACAGCGGTTTCAATGATGTTTTGACTATAGTCTCCGCTTCTTTTTCTTGTCAAGGAAGGGAAGGGAGCGGGGTAGCCTGCTGGTCTCCTGTGCTCGCGCAACGCGCGGCCTCAGAAGGCCCTCGTTGGACGCGCGCAATGGGAGACCAGCAGGCCACCCCGCCAAAAGACGCAAAGGATCGCGCAAGATGGAAAGCAAAAATGCAGTCCTGCGAGGCGCACAGTTGAGACCACCCAGGCAACCTGGCCTAAAAAATGGAGTGGAGGATGGGGTTGGGACGCGCGTAATGGAAGACTGGGCAGACGACCGCTCGCCAGCTGGCTTGACGTTCTATGACCTGCTCGCTATATTCACAGCCAGGCTGGTCCTCTCACGTGCGTCCCTCCTTTTTCCATGAATAGCGATCTCATTACAGAAATTAAGCACTCCAAGAACGCGCCACTATTCGGCTTCTGGTATCCCGCTTGCCTCAGCAGCGACCTCGCTCCCGACAGTCTGAAAGGGACCGTCCTGCTGGGCCTCCCGATCCTTGTCTGCAAAACCTCAAAGGGGGCCGTCGCAGCCATGCGAGATATTTGCCCCCATCGCGCGATGCCGTTATCGTTTGGCAAAATGAAAGGCGACTGCGTCGAATGCGCCTACCATGGGTGGCGGTTCGATCAGGCCGGCCGTTGCCAGGGAATTCCTGCGCTGGTCGCAGACTCCCCCATTCAAGCCGGCAAAATCGGCATCACGACCTACGCCTGCCACGAGCGAGACGGCTACGTGTGGGTGTTCATTCCCGACCCTCAACAACCGAACCAGGTCGTGCCGGAGGTGCCGCCGCTGCCGCTCCCCTCGGCTCCCTATCGGATGATTCATATCTCGACGCTCTTGGATTGCACCATCGACGACGGCATCGTCGGCTTGATGGACCCGGCCCATGGCCCCTTCGTCCATCAAAGCTCCTGGTGGCGCACCCAAGCAAGCATGCACGAAAAGGCCAAGGCCTTCGAACCGATTCCCAACGGCTTCCGCATGTCGCCGCACGCCCCGTCCAAAAACAGCGGACCCTATAAGCTCTTTAATATGCTGTACGGCGCGCCGCTCACGACGACCATCGACTTTGTGTTGCCCAACCAGCGGTTCGAGTTCGTCCAATGTGGATCGCTCTTCGTCTCCACCCGCGCCACGGTCACGCCGATCACGGACCAGCAATGCCGCATCGACTTCACCGCAGCCTGGAACTGCCTCGGCTGGCTGCCGTTTTCCAAAACCATCTTTCGCTATTTCGCCAACGTGTTCATGAGGCAGGATCGGGAGGCGATGGAGCGCCAAACGGTGGGCTTACGCTACAAGCCGTCCTTGATGCTCATCGACGATGCCGATAAGCCGGCCAAGTGGTACTACAAGTTGAAAGCGGCGCATCTCGCGTCGGTGCAGACAGGACAGCCCCTCGACCATCCGCTCAAGGAGCGGGTCACGCTTCGCTGGAAGAGTTAACCGGCGGCGGCTTACTCCGCGCCCATCCGCACGAGCAGCCCCATCGCCTGCCTGATCTGCGCGCGCGACCCGAGCAACACCACGATATCCCCCGCCAGCAACCGGGTCTTCTCCGACGGATTCGACTGCGTCACACCGGCTCGCGTCCAGGCTATCACCGACGCGCCCGTGCGTGGACGGAGAGAAATCTCGGTCAGCGTCTTTCCCTGCGCGGGCGAATCGTCGTCGATGCGACAGGTTTCGACTTCCGTATCGGTCAAGGTCCCGCCACGAAGATGATGCGCCAGTTCCGGCAATTCACTCCGTCGAAGCAAGGCATAGCCCTCACGGCGAACCTGCTCGGCCTTTTGCGTCACAAATTCCTGCGGCAATTTGTAGGTGCGGAGCACCAGGGCGAAAATCTCGATGGAGGTTTCGAATTCTTCCGGCACCACATCATCCGCGCCGAGCTGGTGCAGCTCCTCCAATTCGCGCAGATAGCGGGTCCGCACGACGACGTGCAGCTTTGGATTAAGCCCCTTGGCCACCTGCACGGCCCGCCTGGTGATGAACGGATCGGAAATGGCGACCACCATCACTTTCGCATCCTCGATCTTCATGTGCCGCAACACGTTCGGATTCGTAGCATCGCCATAGTAGACCGGCACTCCGTGACTCGCTTCACGGCTGACAATATCGCCGTCGAGATCCAGGGCCAGGTACGGGATCTCCGTATCGCCGAGGACACGGGCAAGATTTCTCCCGTTCAATCCGTACCCCACGATAATGACGTGGTCCTTCATCCGGATCTGCTTGCCCTCGGCATGCAGAACGTGGGCGGTGGTGCGACTGGGCAGCCAATGACGAAGCCGCTGCCAGGCCTCCGCGCGGCGGGCCAAGTTCGGCGACCACTGCATGAGAAAGGGGGTGGCGATCATCGAGAGCACCGAGACCGCAAGAAAGATCTGATAGGGATCACGCTGCAAAAAGCCGCTCTCTTGCCCCTGCTGCGCCAGCAGGAAACTGAACTCGCCGACCTGGGCCAGGGCGATGCCCACCATGATCGCCGAACGGGGAGGAACCTCCGCCAACAAAACTGCGCCGGCCCCTGCGACAAACTTCACCAACAACACCGTCATCAGCAAACCCGCCACCGGCAACGGATGCTCGAATAGCACCCGCCAATCCATGAGGATGCCGACCGACACGAAGAAGAGACTGTTGAAACTGTCGCGGAACGGCAACACTTCGGCCATGGCCTGGTGGCTGTATTCGGACTCGGAAATGACCAGCCCGGCGATGAACGCGCCCAAGGCCAACGACAGGCCTCCGAGCGACGTAAGCCAGGCGATGCCGAGACAGAGAACGATGATCGTCAACAGAAACAATTCGCGGCTACGGCTACGCACGATATGTTCCAACAGCTTGGGGACCAGATACCAGGCAGCGGCGATGACCAGCACGATGACAAGGATCGACTTCCCCAAGGTGAGCAGAATCGCCAGCCCTCCTCCATCCGATTGGCTGGCAAGAATCGGCGTCAACAGCATCATGGGGACAACGGCCAAATCCTGAAACACGAGAATGCCGATCGTGGCCCGGCCATGGATCGAGTCGCTGTCTCCCCGTTCGGCCAAGGTCTTGAGGACAATCGCCGTGCTGCTCAAGGAGAACAGAAAGCCCCAGAACAGCCCCTGCCGCCAGGACAGTCCGACGAGCGTCGCCCCCAGCCAGGCGATCAACAGCACGCCGCCGACTTGGAGCGGTGCGGCCAGAAACATGAGGCGGCGCATGGAAGCCAATTGCGCCAGCGAAAACTCGATACCGATGGTGAAGAGGAGCAGGACGACCCCGATCTCCGCCAGCACTTGGACCGTGCCCATGTCCGAGATGAGGTTCAACCCGTGGGGACCAATGAGCGCGCCGGCGACCAGGAAGCCCGCGATTGAAGGAAGCCGGAATTTGTGAAACACGAAAACGACGGCAATCGACACCGTAAAAATCACGAGCAGATTTGCCAGCACGCCGTAGTCAGTCATACGAAAAATGTTCCGGATATCAGAAGTGGGGGAACCGGGGGAGGCTCTTCGAACGTTTCACGTTTCCCGCTCACGTTTCACCAACTCAAAAGGGAGAATACCTTAGTAGTGGGCAGGGAACAAGGCAAAGCTGCTTGTCCCACGCAAGCCATTTCGCTACAGTGGCGCCACGAGACGACCCAGCGAGGCCCAACGATGATTCGCGCCATCATTTTCGATTTCAACGGTGTCATTGCCGACGACGAAACGCCCCACCTCCATTGCTTCCAGCAAGCATTGACCGAGCGTGGCCTCTCGCTGACGAAGGAAGACTACTACGACACCTACCTGGGCATGGATGAGCGCACCTGCGCCGCAGCGCTCCTCACTGCGCGACATGGCGCCTGTGACCGGGATCTGCTACGGACCATCATGGATCGGAAAGCGACGCTCTTCCGGAACCACACAGCCCTCCACAAGCCATCCCTCTTCCCCGGCGTCGTCGAGTTTGTGCAACGCGCCACATCTCAGTATCGATTGGCCATTGCCACGGGAGGCAGCCGGGAACAAATCGACCAGGCACTGCGCGAGACGGCCATCGAGCGGGACTTCTTAGTCATTGTGTCGGCGGACGACGTGGCCACTGGCAAGCCGGACCCGGCGATCTACCAGGCGGCCCTGAAACGGCTGAATGCAGCAGAGCCCCGCCCCCCGCTGATCACCGCCGCCCAATGTCTCGTGATCGAAGATTCCCTGGCCGGCATCCGCTCCGCCAAGGCCGCCGGCATGAAGGTCCTCGCCCTCGCCACCACCTATCCTCCAGGACAACTGACCGAAGCCGATCTCGTCCTACCGAACCTCGAAGGACTCCTGCCCGAATCGCTTGCATCGCGACTCCCGGAAAATCGGCCATCTGAGCCGTCTCGCCCCCTCCCCCATCGGTAGCAGACTCCCCCTCGAAAGGTGAATAGACGGCCTTGCGTCCGCTGGAATAGCCTGTGAACACTCTTGGTGTGTACAGAAAGAAAGGCGAACGACCATGCAAACTCCGGCAGCCCAACCACTTCACGCAACCGGCGCGCAACGACTCATCCCTCAGCTCGCCATCGCGGCGACGCTCCTGCTCCTCTCTGCGACCGCGGCATTCTCCGACACCACGATTGCCTCGGATCCCTCGCAGATGCGCGAATGCCCTCCAACGGACGGGGTCCCGTTGTACACCAATAAGAAGCTGCCAGGCTGTACCCTGATGACCCTCAAGCCTCTGTCGGTTGTGCCGTCGCTGAGCGGCATGCCGATCTATCGCCCCAGCATGATGACGGCGCCGCGCTACGACGCTCCTTCATCCTCTGATCGTCATCAACGGGGCATGGCAAGCAGGGGGCAGGCCGTGCCCCATTGAGCAGGAGCGGCATCCTATCATCAGGATTTTTTCACGCTGAGGTCGCTCTGGCAGGAGGTGAAAGAGACTTGGCGCCTCTTATACCTTATAGAACTCCCGATACCACTGCACGAAACGGGGAATCCCCACCTCGATAGGTGTGGCTGGCTTGAATCCGACATCCCGCGACAAGTCTTCGATATCGGCGTACGTCGCGGGCACATCACCGGGCTGAATCGGCAACAGTTTCTTCTTCGCCTTTTTCCCGATCGTCTGCTCCAACACCTCGATAAAGCGCAGCAGCTCAACCGGCTGGTGATTGCCGATATTGTAGATCCTAGCCGGCGCTGAACTGGTTCCCGGATCGGGCTTATCGCCGGACCAGGCAGGGTTCGGCTTGGCCGGATGGTCGAGGGTCCTGATCACCCCCTCGACAATGTCATCGACATAGGTAAAGTCGCGGCGCATCTTTCCGTGGTTGTAGACCTCGATTGTCTTCCCTTCCAGAATCGCCTTCGTGAAAATGAAGAGAGCCATATCGGGCCGACCCCAGGGTCCATAGACCGTAAAGAACCGCAAGCCCGTGCAGGGGATCCGATAGAGATGCGCGTAGCAATGGGCCATGAGTTCATTGGCCTTCTTGCTGGCCGCATAGAGCGAGACCGGATGATCCACATTGTCATGAATGGAAAAGGGCATCTGGGTATTGCCGCCGTAGACGGAACTCGACGAGGCATAGACAAGGTGCTGCACCTTCGCGTGACGGCAGCCTTCCAGAACATTCAAAAACCCTTCGATGTTGCTGTCCGTATAGGCATGGGGGTTCACCAACGAATAACGCACGCCGGCTTGCGCCGCCAGATGGACCACCTTCGCAATCGGCTGTTCGGCAAAGAGCTTCCGCATCTTCACCCGGTTCGCCAGATCCGTCTTGGTGAAGGTGAACTGTTTGAAGGGCTTCAGCTTCGTCAGCCGCGCCTTCTTCAGTCTCACGTCATAGTAGTCATTGACGTTGTCGAGCCCGATCACCTTCTCGCCTCGCTCCAACAATCTGATCGCCGTATGAAAACCGATAAATCCTGCAACGCCGGTCACGAGGATCGGAGCTTGTTCTGTCTTGCGTATGGCCATAATCAATCCTTATCGATCTAACAGGATGCTGAAAAAGTCCGCCAGCGTCGTTCTCGCCTCGAAAGCATCCTCAACGTAGCCAGGGGCTACGCCTCCGGTGCTTTCATCGACTGCGGCCTTGCTGGACGGCCATTTTGAGCATCCTGTGGTTATTCTGGCTTCAACGCCAAATGAAATATTTCTACCCAGCCTTTTGCGTATACCGAGTCTCCCTCAGCCTGCTAGCGATATGGGCTGCCGGCCTTCATGAAGGGAGGGTCGCCATGGTCGAGCCGGTAGAGGGACAGAGGCGTCAAAGCCTCCCCGGTCTTCATCGGCATCACCAGCCCGTCGGCCGTGCCGCGAAACAGATCCAGAGCCTGACCGCAATGATACCCGCATCCCTTGGGAGCAAGAAGATCCTTGAGCGCTTCCGGCCGTTCCCAGTGGGCCGTCAACAAGGCCGTGCGGGCGGGATTTCGTTTACTGAACATGAACGAGAGATGATCTGGATACCAGTCTGCGCCGCCTGTGGCATAGGACACGAAGAGTGTGGCCTTCGCCGCAGCACAGACCTCGGCCAGGTACGAGTTCGTGAGATAGCCGTTTTCTCCCACGTCGAGCCATTTGCCTGGATGGGACAGAGGCGCGTGAGCCGCATGGCCACGGACTTCGAGCAACTGTTGTTGCGAGGCAAGCACCAGAGAAATCGGCCCATGTTTCTGCACGAGCGCCTGGATCACTCCGTCCTTGAGCGCGGACTTGCCGCTGTTCGTTGGGCCGCTGTCCGCATGCACGAGCACGTTGTAGCCCCGGTCGGCAATGAGATAACAGTTGCGCGGCATTTCCAGGTCGCAGGGGTCTTCGCCGTAGAAGGGCACGGAGTAGACCGCCCCTCCCTCGAAGGCCCAACTCTCCCCATGCGCCAATTCAATCACATTGCCGAATCCCAACTCTCGCAAGAGCGACAGATAATCATAGGACAGAATGCGGCGATTCCTTCGGCTCGGCACGATGATGGGCGTCTCTTTAGGCAGGTGTAAGAGCGTGCGAGGGTCCACGTGGTCGTCGTGATCATGGGTCAAAAATACGGCAGCTGGCTTGGGCAGCAGCGATCCCCAGAGCGAGGGGATGGAAGACTCTGCAAACCAGGGAAGCAGCCAGGGATCGAACAGCAAGGCTTGGTCCCGTTGCCGATACAGCAATGCGGCATGCCCAAGATGGAGCATATCTTTATCTTGCAGGGTCTCGAACCAGCGGGACCGGACGGAAGAGGTGTCCGCGCTGACCAAACATTCATGCTGGTGCAGCGCTTCCATCAGTCGCGTGAGGACTCGTTCTCCATCCCGCCCCGAAGTCGCCACCACTGTTCGAATTTCGTCGGTCTGATGCGTGCCGTCCAGCAACCCCAACACCTTTCCCACCAACGGCCCCAACTGGCGCTGATCGAACCCGATCGGAATGGCCTGCCGCTTGACGGAATGGAAAATCCTGAGCCCGCCGTTGGTGACCGTGGCGGATTTGGTGGGGTCGGTCGGAAACTCCCATTGAAAGGTACCGTCAGGCTTTCGCCCGCAGCGAATATGCTGTTGCAGATAGGGGCGAGTGCTGATCACTTCCGCATAGGCATCTTCCAATCGTCTCTGGCGATCCGGATCGTCCACCGGAGCCCGTTTGGAAAAGACATCGCTAATGGCCGTATCAATCGAGCTGGAGAGAAGGCTGTGGGCTTCCTGGAGACTGGCAACGACTTCCGGCGCCACCCCTGCGACAAAGGGAAAGGGCCCAGGAGCCTCGGCGCTCTCCAATTGCACCCAGGACCAGGGCGCCAGACTGAGATACTGATGTTTCGGCAGGCTGTCCCAGATTTTCATGATCGCGAAATGTGAAGCGTGAGACGTGAAAGGTGTGCGGCTGAATTACATTTCACGTTTTACCCTTTACCCATTCCAGCTTGCTGATGTTCGGTTCATACAGGGCCTGGATAACGTTCCCGTCCGGGTCGGAAAAATAAAACGAATAGCTGCCGTCTCGATGCTGCTTCGGCTGCTTCACGACCAGTCCGCCCAGCTGCGGCAGGCGCGGTTCAATCTCCCGATACATCCGATCGACTGCCTCGGGACTTTCAAGAATGACGCCAACATGATCCAGCAATTGCCCCTTCAGCGGTTGATAGGCCGCCAGCTCTGATGGTGGAATCTGGTGTAAGGCGAAATTGTCCGAGCCGGAGCTGAAATAGACATTGTCCTGGTCCGGCTCCCACACCACCTGCATCTCCAACAACTGTTCGTAGAACGTGCGGGAACGAGCAAGATTCGTGACGCGTAGCGCCACATGTCGTAATCCTCGATGAAGCGGAACAGCCATGGCTAACCCCTATTGTAATCGTGCCCGTATAGTAGGGAGCCACCTCGGCTCCGTCAATTAAAAACCCAAGGGGGACGAGGAGGACCATTGGACTCTCTGCACCGTCTAGCAGGCTGCGGAAAAACTCGGTGTGCGCGGGGAATATAGCGAAAATATTTCGCGCAGTGCTGGAACCGCAATCGCCACAGGATGCTCAAAAAGGCCGTCCAGCAAGGCCGCAGCGAGCGAAGGGCCGAATCGTACCCGGAGGGTACGTTGAGGGTCTGAGCGAAGCGAGAACGAAGCTGGCGGTCTTTTTCAGCATCCTGCTAGGCTGCTGCGCTTCCGCTTCCCGCTATGGTACGATGAGGCCGCTTTCGATCTTGAACAAGGAGTTCACCGCCATGTCTTTTCGATTGATTCTTGTTGCGACCCTGCTCTGCCTCTCGATGAACCAATCCCCGCTCTTCGCCGCCGACCAACCGACCAAGACCCCGACGGGTAAAGACGGCGCGCCGATGGTCGAGGTCCAGGCCGGCTCCTTTCCCATGGGGGTCCCGCATGGGGACCGGGATGGCGGGCGCGATGAGTATCCGCGCCATGACGTGTTTGTGGACACCTTCTTTATCGATAAATTCGAAGTGACCAACGGCCGCTATCTGGGGTTCGTCAAAGCCACAGGCCATCGCGGCCCGCAGAACCCTAAAAATCCGACGAGAAATCTCTGGCAGGGCGAGGCCATCACCGACACGATGACCGACCGGCCCGTCATCAATGTGGATTGGTTCGACGCGGAAGCCTACTGCAAGTGGGCGGGCAAACGCCTCCCGACCGAAGCGGAATGGGAAAAGGCGGCCAAGGGCATAGCCGACCGGCGATTCCCCTGGGGCAATGTCGAGCCCACGAACAAACATCTGAACTTCAATCAGCAATGGACCGGCGAAAAAACCTTGATGCCGGTCGGCAGCTATGAATTGGGCAAGAGCCCCTTCGGCGCCTACGACATGGCCGGCAACGTCTGGGAATGGGTCAACGACTGGTACGACGCCCGATACTACGAGAAGAGCCCGGCAAAGAACCCCCAAGGGCCGGACAGCGGAATCAAGAAAGTCATTCGGGGAGCAGGCTGGCAGAACGAGACCCCGACAGTCCGCATCTTCACCCGCGTGGACAGCGATCCGACGATCCGCAACGAGTCCACGGGATTCCGCTGCGCGCTGGATGCCACAATGCAAAAGTAACAATGCAAAATGAAAAAGTAGGGGGCCGAGCGGACATCGTCGAACGCACGTTCTCGTTCGCCCTACAAATCGTCAAACTGTGCAGAGGCCTCGAGCGAACTTCTGGCGCATCAAGGAGTCTGTCTCTCCAACTCCTGCGATCCGGAACCTCGATCGGGGCTAACGTTGAAGAAGCTCAAGCCGGTCAGAGTAAAGCCGACTTCGTGAGTAAAATGGCCATCGCGCTCAAGAAAGCGCGCGAAACGGGCTACTGGCTTAGATTGATTCGCGAATCCGGCATTGCGACAACCGATTCATTAGAGCTTCTGGAGCAAGAAGCTTCGGAACTCGCCAAGATCCTTGGAGCGATCATCTCAAAAGTAAAGAAGACATCCAGAGCCTAGTTCTTTTCACTTTTTGCATTTTTAATTTTGCATTTCTAATTCGCAGCTATGACCAAAGAAACAGGCTTTGCTGGAATTAGCGTCGCATCATTCGAAAGCCGTATGGCCAAGGAGATGGCCCGGCTGATCGAACATTGTGGCGGACGGCCTCTCGTGGCTCCTGCCCTCCAGGAAATTCCGATTCAGGATAATCCCGCCGCCTTGCGCTTGGGCGACGAATTGATCGGCGGACAGATCGATCTCCTGATCCTCATGACGGGAGTCGGCGCCACCGCCCTCCTCGACATTCTCCAATCGCGCCATCCCCTGCCGTCGATCCTGGATGGGCTCAAGCGGACGATAACCGTCGCTCGCGGCCCCAAGCCTGCTGCGGCACTCAAGGCCCATGGCATCACCCCGACACTCACCGTGCCGGAACCGAATACCTGGGTGGAAGTGCTCGCTACGCTGGACTCCTACCGGCCCCTCAAGGGCCTGCGCGTCGCGGTGCAAGAATATGGCATATCCAACCCTGAGCTCGTGGAATCCCTGAAGCAGCGTGGAGCAGACGTCTTTCCCGTGCCCATTTACCGTTGGACGCTCCCGGAAGACAGGGGCCCGTTAAGGCAGGTGCTCGGCGAGATTCTTGCGGGACAGGTTCACGTGATGTTGATCACCAACGCCGCGCAGATCGATCATGTGATGCAGTTACTCGAACAGGACGGCGCCATCGCACAGTTCACAGAAGCCTGCAGAAAAATGGTCGTGGCGTCCATTGGCCCCACCGCCAGCGAACGCCTCCGCCATTACCATCTCCCCGTCGACTTCGAACCCTCCCACTCGAAAATGGGCATCCTGGTCAAAGAAGCCAGCGAGCAGGCCCAGGCTCTTCTTCAGCAAAAGCAATCAGCCTAGACCTGCGCGTCGCTATTCCTTTACGTCTTTCGCGCAGCGAAAACCCATCCAGTTCATTTTGGTATTGGGTTCCGTTCCGTTCCGTTGCGCGCCCCGCACGCTGGGCGTGCTGTCGATCCAGCCTCCGCCACGGAAGCTCTTCTGGGTGCCCTTCTCAGGCCCCTTGGGATTTCGATCCGGCGCGGTCTTGTAATATTCCTTGTCGTACCAGTCCGCCACCCACTCGGCCACGTTCCCCGCCATCTGGAACGTGCCATAGGGACCGACGGCATTGTCGTATTTGTCCACGGAAATGATCGGCGGATAGAGCAGCAGCCGCTCAGGACGATCGCGCACCGGACCGGACAAACCGGTTCGACCGAAGTTCGCACGGGATAAGCCGGCCGGCTGATTGCCCCAAGGGTAAATGCGCCCGTCTTCGCCGCGCGCCGCCTTTTCCCATTCCGCCTCCGTCGGGAGGCGTTTGCCCGCCCACTTGCAGTAAGTATCGGCATCGGCCCAGGACACATGCATCACAGGATGGCTGGCCATCGTCTCCTGGAAATTGCCACCGTCGTACTGCCAATCGATAAGCGGAGGCAGATCCTTGGCCAGGATGTACTTCAAATATTGCAACGTGGTCACTTCAAACTTGTCGATCTCGTATGCGTCGAGATGGATTGTCCGCTGAGGGAGCTCTGCCGAGTAGGCATTGCGGTCTACCTTCCTGTCGCTCCCCATCAGAAAGGGCCCGGCGGGAATCCGGACCATCTCGTCATGAGCCGGCAACTTCGCCCGCTCGATCGCGAGCTTCTTGCCCTCGGGAGTCCATTCCCGAACGACATCGGACACATCCAACGCATGGGCCGATCCGCTGATTCCGATTACTCCTGCAATCACAACACTGACGATGATTCCTAATGCTCGCACGATCCAGCCTCCTTGCTACGTTACATGCCGGGCCCGACAGGCTCCGGCGTTTCTTGCTTCTTAAAATCTTCCAACGGATGAAAATTGAGCGGAAGGTTGAAAAGATAGTCCGACACGGACCGCAGCTTCACATGCTGATACTCCACGATCCAGCTCCCGTCTTTCCTTGCCAGCTTCATCGGGAAATGAATGTCCGTGGCCACCCACTGATAGTACGCCTCGACCAACTCCCCCTGCTTCGTCGTCACTTCATACAGAATCGTCGGATGCCCCTCGCGCACTTCCGTGCCGATCTCCTGCCGCGAGACTTCTCCCTCCAGCTGTTCACTGACTCTGAGGTCCTGCTCAGGACTATAGGGCAGCGTCTTGAAATGTTTCATCCGCGAGAGCAGCAGCCAGACGACCTGCTTGTCCTTCCGCACGATACTGACGTTCACCGGCCCCATCGTATGGTGCTCGATCCGCCACATCTGATCGCGGTAATAGATGATAGCCTTATGCGTTCGGCCATCGATCTTGGTGACCTGATCGGCAGTAAACTCCAACGCCCAGGCCGGCAGGCCGGCGAGCAACAGGCTACAGGCAATTAAGAAAGTGAGACAGGTCTGACGCATGGCGGGAAATCCTATCATAGACCTCTTCTTACTTTCTGCTGGATTGGTTACGAGAGGATGAGCACGCCGGCTCCCGAATAACGTCCGGCCTTCAACTCTTGCAAGGCGCGGTTGGCCTCGGCGAGGGGAAAGGACAGGGTCCTGGGTTTGATCGGAATCGCCGCAGCCTCACGCAGGAGATCGAGCCCGTCCTGCCTCGTATTGGCCGTGACGCTTCGAATAACCTTCTCTCCAAAGACCTCGCGGTCGTAATCCAACGAGGGAATCGGCGTCATGTGAATGCCAGCGAGGGCGAGCGTACCGCCTCGTTCCAGTGATCGCAACGCAGGCGGAACCAATTCGCCGGCTGGCGCAAAGATGATCGAACCGTGGAGCTTGTCCGGCGGCCTGTCGGTCACCCCGCCTACCCAGGCGGCACCCAGCTCACGGGCGAGCCGTTGATGCTCCGGCTTCACCGAGCTGACATAGACCTGACAGTCCCAATGACGAGCAATCTGAATGGCAATGTGAGCGGAGGCTCCAAACCCATAGAGGCCGAGCCGTTGTCCCGGCTGAATGCCGCTCAGGCGCAAGGCACGGTAGCCAATGATCCCGGCACAGAGGAGCGGAGCCGCCTCTTCATCACTGAAGACCGGTGGAATCGGGTAGACAAATGCCGCCGGGGCGAGCGCATACTCTGCGTAGCCTCCATCGACCTGATAGCCGGTAAACCTGGCGCGTTCGCAGAGGTTCTCACGCCCGCTCGTGCAAAATTCACAGGTGCCGCATGTCTGCTGGAGCCAGGCGATGCCGACCCGCTCCCCGACCCTCCGTTCACTCACGCCGGCGCCAACCTGGCTCACGATCCCGACTGCTTGATGGCCGGGAACGAGCGGAAGCCTGGGGTTGGCCAACTCGCCTTCGATGACGTGAAGATCCGTCCGGCAGACCCCGCAAACAGTGAGACGAACCAAAACCTCCCCAGGGCCAGGCTCAGGCATGGGAAGCTCGCGAAGCTGCAGCGGGGCAGTTTCCACCTCCGCTGTGCGCGCCAAGACCATCGCCTTCATGATTGATCGCCCTCGGAAAGATGAACCACCGACCAACAACAACGTGCGAGCAGGCCAAAGCCCTGCAGGACGCTCAAAAAGGCCGTCCAGCAAGGCCGCAGCCGACGGAAGCACCGGAGGCGTAGCCCCTGGCTACGTTGAGGATGCTTTCGAGGCGAGAACGACGCTGGCGGACTTTTTCAGCGTCCTGCTATGGCTTCGCCTTGATACATTCTATATCGAGCCGGACCTGGACCTCGTCGCCGACGACGAGCCCGCCGCTATCTAACGTCTTATTCCAGACCATGCCGAAGTCTTTGCGATTGAGCTTTCCCTCTGCGCTGAACCCGGCCCTGGTATTGCCCCAAGGATCTTTAGTCGCCCCATTATAATGGCCGGCAAGTGTAATCTCTTTCGTCACCCCATGCAGCGTGAGGTCTCCCTGCGCCGTGTAACCCTCTTCAGTTTTCTTGTAACTCTTCATCTTGAAGGTCATCGTCGGATACCGTTCCACATCGAAAAAGTCGGCATTCCGCAAATGCGCATCCCGCTTTTCATGATTCGTGTTCACCGACGACGTCTTGATCGTGGCTTCGATCGCTTTCACGGTCCCGGCTTCGGCATCCATATCAATAAACCCGGCATAATCCATGAACCGGCCGGTCGTCTTGGAGACGACCATATGGGCCACACGAAACTCCACCGTCGAATGGTCAGGATCTACGTTCCAACGGGCGGGCTCTGCCTGAACTGTGAGTGGAAAACAGACCATCGCTCCGAACCACAGGAACAGGAACCAACTCTCTTTTCTCTTCTGCCGCATGGATCTCCTCCTTGGGAAAATATATGGCTACGAGCCTGAACTGGTTATGGTTTATTTCTTCAACGGCTGTCCCGGCCCATCGGACTTGCCCTGCAACGGGCTCCCGACCGACTCCACTTCAAGGGGCCCGACCCGACGGCCGGTTCGCATCCGGACATGCACATCGACTGGCCCATCCCCCAGCTCGGCAGAAAATGAGGGAAACGGTTGAGCATGGACCACCGCATGAATTCCGGCTTCATCGATCTCACGCGCGCCGGAACCCTTCTCAACCTCGATCAACTGCGCCCGACCGTTGGGATACAATTTGAAACGGACCTTTACCGTTTCGCCGCTAGGGGCATGCCGGACTCCCCGGACATGGCGGGCCCAACTCCGGTTGATGAGTTGACTTACCTGCTGCCAATAAGCCTTCTTCTCTCCCGATAAGGCGCGCGAGCCTAGATCTTCCTCGAACAAGGCGTGGGCCACAACCGGCGTCACAGCCTGCTGCACTTCCTCCACAATGACACCCTCGCCCGGCAATGCCTCGCCCTGAACAGGAAGCGACTCACGCTTCTCACTCATCGGCTCCGTCTGATCCAGCGTGACATAGACCACCCGCCGGAGAAATCGTTCCGCTTTGTCTGAACGGGATCGCGAGAAGGTCACTTGGACTCGCGCCGCCTTGGGTGACACGGAAGTCCGGCTCATCGGAATCGGCTCAAGCGTGACCGCCCCCTTCCACACCAGCGACGCGGCATCCGGCTCAAGCGTGACCGTTTGCGTATAAAACACCTTCGATTCACAGGTCGCGACCACCGGAGCCCTCCCAATGGCCAACCCACGAAGAAATATCGTCAGCGTGACTGGCTTGCCGGCCTGTTGGTCCCCCATCGACTCCGGTTGGTTCAACTCGAACTGCACCCACCGTTTCATAGAGCTGGACGAAGAAACAGGCTGCGGCAAGGAGGCTGAAAAAACTGGTGAGAGGAGGAGGGAGCTGGCCACACAACACAGCCCTGCCAACAACACAAGGATTCGGTGGTGCAGCGCCTTCATAGGTCGCATCCTACCGATCTCGCGAACCCTGGCGCAACCTCGTCGTCCCTCCAACCCTGGCAGACGACGAAAACGTATTGCAACATGGCAGAACTTCAAAGACCTACGCGTCTTGGAGAGAAATTGCTCACCTCCGCAGTATGCTCAAAAAGGCCGTCAGCAAGGCCGCAGCCGATGGAAGCACCGGAGGCGTACCCCTGAGGGTACGTTGAGGATTTCGATGAGCCGAGAACGAAGCTGGCGGACTTTTTCAGCATCCTGGCGGGGTAGGCGGAATCGAGCAGCTAGTATACAATGGGGGCATGCGTGCGCTCGTCAAGACATCCGCACAACCGGGATTGACCGCCACTGACAGGCCGGACCCGAAACCGGGCCGCACCGATGCCATTATCCGCGTCAAAGCTACCTCCCTCTGCGGGACCGATGCCCACATTTACAATTGGGACCCCTGGGCCCATAGCCGCATCCACCCGCCCAGGATCATCGGTCACGAAATGTGCGGCGAAGTGGTGGAGGTCGGGTCCGAGGTCACCTTAGTCAAAGTGGGGGACTATGTCGCGGCCGAATCGCACTTAACCTGTGGCCACTGTTTCCAATGCCGCACCGGACAGGCGCATGTCTGCAAAAATTACCGCATCCTGGGAGTCGATTTGGACGGGTCCTTCGCGGAATACGTGGTCTTGCCGGAAGCCGTGCTCTGGAAAACTTCTCTCTCTATTCCACCGGAACTGGCCTGTGCCCAAGAGCCGCTCGGGAACGCCGTCGATGCCGCCCTCGTGGAAGATCTCACGGGGCAGACCGTCCTGATCACCGGCTGTGGCCCGACCGGATTGTTTGCTGCCGCTGTCGCACGAACAGCCGGCGCCTCCCTGATCATCGCCACGGATGTCAGCGCCTACCGTCTCAACCTGGCCACGCAAGTCGGGGTTGATCACGTGCTCAATGCCAAGACCGAAACCCCGGAACAAATCGCCGCCGCCATTCGCGAGATCACAGCCGGCGAAGGGGTCGATGCCTCCCTCGAAATGTCCGGCAACCCGACCGCGTTGCACCAAGCCTTCAGCGCCGTGAAGAACGGAGGCCGCGTGACGCTCTTCGGCATTCCCACCGGGTCCGTGTCCTTCGATCTGCCGAATGAAATTATCTTCAAGGGCATCCGCGTATACGGCGTGACAGGCCGCCGACTCTTTAAAACCTGGTATCGCCTGGCCGGTCTCTTCCAGGCCGGACTCAACATCAAACCGATCATCACCCATACCTTTCCCATGAAAGACTTCGCGCAGGGGTTTGAGTTGATCAACTCAGGACAGTGCGGCAAGGTGGTCCTCTTTCCGTAGCCTTCAGCTGTCAGCCATCAGTGATCAGCTTGAGGCCCAACGGAATGGAACGTTTTCGTTTTTCGACTAACGCTGACAGCTGATCGCTGATGGCTGTATGCTCTAAGAAAATGGCCTACGACTCACTCAAAAAAACTCTTGCGGAACGGCTCGTGGACATCCGTTCAGCCGGCCTCTACAAGTCCGAGCGGCAGATCCTCGGTCCGCAGGGAGCCGAGATCCGTGTCGCGCAAGGCGAGGTCCTCAATCTCTGCGCCAACAATTATCTAGGCCTCGCCAACCACCCGGATATCCGGGAGGCCGCCATCGAAGGACTGCACGAGCATGGCTACGGCATGGCCTCCGTCCGGTTCATCTGCGGCACGCAGGACCTCCATAAGCAACTCGAACAGACGATCAGTTCCTTCCTCGGCACCGAGGACACCATCCTCTATAGTTCCTGCTTTGACGCGAACGGCGGACTGTTCGAAGTGCTGCTCGGCGAGCAAGACACCGTCATCAGCGACGCCTTGAACCACGCCAGCCTGATCGACGGCATCCGGCTCTGCAAGGCAACCAGGCTCCGCTACGCCCATTCCGACATGGCAGACCTGGAATCCAAACTGCGCGAGGCGGCCACCAGCCGGCTTCGCCTCATCGCGACGGACGGGGTATTTTCCATGGATGGGGATCTCGCAAAACTCGATCGCATCGTCGAACTGGCGGAGCGATACGATGCAGCGGTGATCGTGGACGACAGCCACGCGACCGGGGTGCTCGGACGCAACGGGCGAGGCACACCAGACCATTTCGGCGTCGCGGACAAGATCGAGATGGTCACCAGCACGCTGGGGAAAACATTGGGCGGCGCGACGGGCGGGTTTACGTCAGGACGAAAAGAAATCGTCGAGCTCTTGCGGCAACGATCACGGCCCTACCTCTTTTCCAATTCACTCCCTCCGGTGATCGCCGCGGCGGCGCAACGGGCCGTGACTCTCGTGGCCAAAGGAGACCAGTTACGGGCCAGGCTGTGCGAAAACGCAACCTTCTTCCGCGCGCAACTCGCCGCGCTCGGATTCCGGCTCATTCCCGGCGAGCATCCCATTATCCCGGTCATGTTCGGTGACGCGTCGCTTGCCAACAAGATGGCAGAACGGCTGCTAGAAGAAGGGATCTATGTCGTGGGGTTCAGTTACCCGGTGGTACCGGAAGGACAAGCCAGGATTCGTGTGCAGATGTCAGCAGCCCATACGAGAGAACAGCTCGAGCGAGCCATCACCGCCTTCAAGAAGGTCGGCAAAGAACTCGGCGTGATCCGATAAAAACGTCTATCTGGTCTGTCCGGTCTATTCAGTCTATCTCGTTGCTCCAGATAGACCGGATAGACCAAACAGACCTCCTTTGCGCTATTCCCGGATCGCCTTCGCCCGCTTCTGCAAATAGGCGTTGCGGACGGCGGTATAAAGATCGAGCGTGGCTTCCTCGACTCCCTGAAATTTCTCAAGGTTCATCGAGCGCTCGTTCACCATTTCCTCGATTCGGACACCGAGTTGGAGCGACGTGGATGTCATCCGATTCTTGTGGGCAATGATTGAAGGAACGTGTTTGACCTCGACGATCGGAGCGACCAGCCAGTTGATCGGGTTCAAGGCAATGTCGCCAAGAAAGCCGACGAAGTCCCTGACGGTAAAGGGAGGAAGCAGCGGCAATACCAGATAGGGACCAGGCTTGACGCCGTACCGTCCGAGCGTCTGGCCCACATCTTCTTCCGGCGTCTCCAGCCCCATGTCCTTGGCCACGTCGACGATCCCCGCTCCGCCTAACGTGCTGTTCACGAGGAACCGACCCACCTCGATACTGGCTCCCTTGAACTTCCCTTGAAATACATTGTTCAAAAGGCGGGGCGGAAACCGCAGGTTATAATAGATATTCTTGATGCTGACCTGCACCCAGTCCGGCATAAGGAAGTCATATCCCTTCGCGACCGGCTTGAGCACAAATCGATCGAGCTGACGGTTGAATTCGAAGATGTGGGTGTTTACCGGCTCCCAGGGATCATAGTCCTCACCGGCTTCCTCATCGGCCCTGGCAAAAGGATCAAGCGCTTCGTCTGGAGTCGCATCTTGCGGCACCGAGGAGGTCGACGCAGGAATCACCACAGAAGTCGACGCAAAGGTCAGCATGGAAGCCGATAGAGGAATCTGCTCTTCCGCTTCCAGAGGATAGTATTCATTCGCCCTGGCGAAAGGATCGACGGCCCTGACGAAAGGATCAAGCCGGGGATCGTTATCATCGGATCTCACGAAACTGTAAGGTAGTTTGTCCGAAGCAATATCTTCTTGTGGCGCCGAGGGGGTTGGTGCAAGGGCCTGCTCCACGACCGGACTCGCGTCGCTCCGCTCCTGTGACTGCACTATGGCGGCTCTCCCCGCACAGCCTGGCGCAAGCAACATCACGAAACCCAGCAGACTGAACGTCAGCAGACGAGAAGAAATCACCACCCCGGCCTCCTTAGCCATTATTCACACCCAACCGCCATCAGGCCGCTCTGAGCAACCACTCGATCTTACCGAAGCGGACTGTATCAAATATCGAAGCGATCTCCAATCAATTTCACTCATTCTGAAATTATGGAGTGGCGGGCGCCATACGCAAGAGTCCGAAGTTCGAGGTTTTCCAGACTTCACACTTCTAATCGCGCTTCGCTCGCCCGTCGCGCCCATCTCACTTGAGCGTAGGCTAAGACCGGATGACGGTGTGGACGAACTCGATCCATCGCTGGAAATAGGCGGCGCCGCCAATCTGGTACGTGTTGTTATGATCGGCGCCCTCAATGAGGTAGAAGGACTTTGGCGGTTTCGCCGCCTCAAAAATCTGCCGGCCTAGTTCAAGCGGAATGATGTCGTCTTTGTCTCCGTGAATAATCAGTTTTGGCAGAGAGAGCTGCGGCAGGCGATCGATCAATGAAAAGTCCGCCCCGAGCAGCCGATGGACCGGCAGCCCGCCGTAATGAAACTTGGCCACCGCTTCGATCGACGGGAATGCCGATTCGAGGATCAAACCTGCGGCAGGCTTCTGAGAGGCAAGCTCTCCCGCCACAGCCGCTCCGAGCGAACGCCCGAACAGCACAAGCCGTTCAGGGCGAATCATTCTGGTTCGCGTGAGGTAATCGTAGGCGCCCAGCGCATCCTGGTAAAGTCCCTCTTCCGACGGCTTTCCCTGACTCCGCCCATAGCCGCGATAGTCGAACAGGAACACCGATAGGCCTAGCTGGGAGAGGAGCTTCAAATTCTCCAGCCGGTTGATGATGTTGCCCGCGTTCCCATGGCACCACAGGATCACACCGTTCGTCGCGAGGTTCTCCACATACCAGCCGAACAGCTTCGTCCCATCCCCCGATGTAAACCAAACCTCTTCCAGAGGCAAACCGCTCAGGGCTTTCCAATCCCGATCCTTCCAGGGGTCTGGATGGAACACGAAAATTTGATCGAGGATGCTCACGTGATCTCCCGCTGCACCTAGAAGAACGCCTGAACCGACAGCACCACATCGTTGTCGTGATCGCGGTGATTGTACTCCAGCCTCATAGCCCAATTCTGGGTCAGGGTATAGCGCGATCCGACAAACCACCGGATATCGTCGGACTTCTCCCCCAACGCATATTTCAGATAGGTGCCGGTGGCCATCATTTTCCAACGGTCGGTGAGATCGGCCAACAACCCGGCCGTGCCGCCGCCGCCGATGCGATGCCGCTCCTCATAGGCGCGACTATAATTCGCCTCCCCTTCTGCAAAGGCAAAATAGACCTCGCGCTTCAGCCAATGGCTTTCGACCGCCGCGCCGACCCCCCCATTGATCGCCCCATTGCTACACAAGCGGCAGGCATTGTGACGAATCGTCTGCATGCCGACATTGATCTTCCAGGAGGGGGCATGAGAGAGAGCGTCCATCGGCGACAACGACAGGACATTGGCAAGCGTCGCGCGTTCCAACCGGAACTGATCGGCCCGGTTGTAATGCCGCAGCGCCACGGATGCCAGCTCCAGTTGCGAGTTCGGGGTATAACCGATCTCCGGATCCAGGAGATCATGGTGCCCCGCACGGACGGTGACTTCCTCGAAGGTATCATTGTTGCGCCATCCACCACCTACACTCGCCCTCGACGTGCTGTGCCCCGCATCCGGATGATCCGCAAAGGGCAGAATCTTCATGTCATCAGACGGTATTCTGAGCGCGCTTCGTTCAACCAACACCTTCCGGTGACGCTCCTTGTAATCAGCAGCGTGCTTTCTATCCGTCTCACTCTGATATCGAAGATAGTCCGATGCCGCATCCAGAAGAAACGTCTGTTGTTTAGGCGAAAGAGCTTTGGACTCCGCCATGGTACTGAGCGGATGACCGCTTGCGAGCTCCATCATCATCCATCGTTCACCCGTTGAAAGCCGTTCCCATTTTCGTCGGACCGTCGTCCGTCTTGAAGGGCGAAAAACCGTCTCGCTTACCAGCTGTGGGCCTGTCGCGATCAAACGCACCGTGTCAGACGGAACAGTCCACACATGGAATTGGTTCGTCAAATGAAGAGTCGGATCCGCATATTCAAGAAGTGAGAGAATGTGGTACGAGCAATTCTCCTTGAAGAAAAAATAGTCGAAATACGTGGTGCCTAATTCCCAGACGTGTTCAAGCAACCGCCGCACTTGATGCTCCGAGAAATTCAAGCGATATTCCCAAATGTCCCGATTCTCAATGTCCCGATACTCCTGCACCTTGAGGTAATAGGGCGGCGTCATGAAGTAGCCCCTGAAGCCTCCAAAGATTCCTTTGATGGGATACAGGGCGCCTTCATCGGGAGGGACCTCTGCCGCATAGTTGATGGTGTACGCCAGCAACCGCGTCTGTTCGGTCTGTCCTTTTTGATCGACCCGAAGAAACGTGTGACCGAACATCGAGGCCGGGTTATCGAGGAAGGCTGAAGCAAAAATCAGCGTGACCGACTCAGCATTGAGTTCATGGACCCATAGGTCAAATCGTTCACAACGAGTCACTGGCAGCTTAGCCTCATTGATCGCAAGACGGTCTTTCAGCCAATGATAGCGGGCAATAAACGAGCACTGAGCCGGCTCTTTCGAGCTTCCGACTGGTTCTCCAGAAAATAGTGAACGAATCGTGCCTTCCAGCTCAGCCTGCGGGTCGGTTCTGCCGATGGGGGAGAGAAAGAATTGCGGATCGTCCGCTTCGCTCGTATAGCCGCCAAGGAGATTCTCCCGATAATGCAGCAGGAGATGCCACTCCCGCTCATCTGCGAGGCGGAATTTCATGGCCGACCCAAGAAGCTCGACGAGATAGGGAGGATCGGAGAGCCCGGCGGCACTAACAAGAGACGTGTGTGGGAAAAAGAGCAGCGTGAGATGGAGAACGAGAAGCCAAAAAGGGCTCCGACTATGAAGCCGGAGCCCTCGTGAGGTTTTAGCGGACAACAACCTGGGAAAGAACGGGATGAGTCGCGATCGCATCATTAAGCGCCGCCACCAATGTCACAGGGGAATCCTCGCCAGCCTTCACAAGGTTAGCATGGCGCTCCTGAGTCAGGGCGAAAAAATCACCCTGATGTTCAACCGGCACACCCATGAGAGTCGCCAGCGAGGCTAGATGCTCACCTTGGCCCTGCGCCATCTCTTGCGCCAGACTCTCAAAGTTCACCTTCGCGAACATCGTGGCCTTTTGCTCCGTCCATAGCTTCCCGTTGTTCTTGCACCCCCATGTACCTGAGGTGATGCCACCCGCCTGCAAAGGAATTATTGGGTTATTGGTCGTGGAGATGAACAACTGTTTCCCGATGGTGTCCGTGTTCGACTCATTCTTCCATATCTCTTTTCCTAATCCGCATCCTGGGCCAGTGTCGCCAATCCCTGTAGCCAGCGCCACGCCGGCCTGTGATCCAATGAGTGCCACGACAACCGATGCAGCAAAAAGTCCCTTGCGCATATAAATCCCCCTTTACACGTGGATATGAGAAAGGCCCCATCATCCAAACATTTATTGCGTTATATACAATAAAAAAACAGGCAAGACCAGGAGAAGTAGGTTCCGCACACTACCCGACAATGCAAAACACGGCCTAATTGGCTGAGTAGCGCGGACTAGCGACTACTTACTCTCTGCGAGGACAGGACGAACCACTATCGCCTCTCGCAGCGCCTGCTGGACCATAATTGGATCGTCTTCTCCCGGCAGAGCCAACGAAGCATAACGTTCTTGGGCCATCGCGAAAAACTCAGGTTGCTCTTCCAATGGCACGTGCATGAGAGTGGCCAGCGACGCGAGGTGCTCGCCACCCCCACGAGCCATATCCTCTGAAAGGCTCGCGTAATTGATTCCAATGAATAGACTCGCCCTCTCGCTATCCCAGATTCTGCCGTCATTACTGCAGCCCGATGTACCAGAAGCAACGGCAAACGAATGACTACCGGTCACATTAGTGGTAGCCATGAACATCTGTGGTGCGATTTGCTTTTGCCCCTTCCAATCCTCCCACAACTTCTTGCCAAGCCCACAGCCAGGGCCAGTATCCGGATTGGATGCAGCCAATGTGAAGTTCACGGGTAAGCAGATGAAAAACACAACGAACAATACGAAAATCTGTTTCTTCATTGCTGAACCTTCCGTTATCTCCCTTGTTTCCGAGAAGTTCCCCGGAATCCAAAACATGCTCGAAGTATAACATGCCCCATCGCAACTGTTGAGGCCGTCTAATTTAAATAAAAAGAAGCGGGCCGTGGCTAACGACAGCCACGGCCCGCTGAAAAACAACTCGCGCGTGCGCTTAGTGTCGATAGGAAGCAGTTTGAGCAATCGTGCCGGTTATCTCCATGCATTGCTGCCCAAAAATATAGGGAATCACCCAGCCCTTAGCTGTTAGCACGACGTCAACCATCACATCCCCCTTCCCTCGCTCCAAGGCCTGATCCATTGCATTTTTCCAGTTTACTTCGCCCATTGGGATCATGCCAAAAAGCATATTGACGCAATCCTCTCCTGACTGACGATCGCCCAGCTTTACGCCAGAAACATCCACATTCTTAGTGCTTAAAATCGTAAAGTCTCCCAGGCGGGTGGTGCACCCAGTCATTATGAACATGCCTGCACAAAGTACCGCCGCTAACATTGTGCGGCTTCTCAACATTTCCATGGCTCCCCCTTTTGCATGCGAATAGGCTTCAGGTTGTGGATTAATTCGACGTGCTCGCATCATTATTTCTTCCCAAGCTCAGCCCGAGCAACTCTCCCCTCAACCTTAAAACAATGTTGGTTGAAGATCATGGTAACGATATCGCTTTGCCACAAAACTACGTCTGCCAGCACGTCACCCTTAGCTCGCTCTAGCGCCTTGTCGACGGCGGTCTTAAAACTAGGCACCGTAGGACCAGAAATCGGAAACATGAAAAAACTGGTAGAGCAATCTTCCCCTTCAACCTTCTCTCCCTTCTGAGAGAACTGGCCAATGTTCTTTGAGCTACCCACCGTAAAGTCGCCAAGCCTCATCGAGCAGCCCCCCAGCAAACACCCTATAAACAAAACCACAACAGAGCGCTTCACCCCTCTACCTAGCTGCATAGCTCCTCCTTACGTTGAAAATGGTGCACGGTCCTGCTCGACCGAACTACCGCCCGACTACCGTCACATGGATTTTCCCCCTCTTGCCAATTTGCTCAAGCGAAGGCTGCAGGAGGGGAGTTTGATCTCGATTGAGTTCTTCTGATGCGACCGACGCGACCCCGTTCCGCACATATTGAAATAATTCATCGACTTCCACCGTGCCATTTTTATCGCTATCCGCCTCCCCCCGTAGCCCCTTTAGCAGATAATACGTAAAGAGGCCATGCTGCTCCTTGTCGTAATCGGAACTGACCTGCGTACCTGTTGCAGCGGAGAGAATGGCAAGCTTGCCAGATACCAGCACTGGGTTTTCAATCGCAATCACCATCGGTCGTGTGCCTGCAGGAAGCACGGATCTGCCCGAAGCCCCGGAGAAACAGGAGTCAAGCATCACAACCACTTCCTTGGCGGACAACCGTTCGAGATGCTCATAAAGCCTGTCGAGAGGATAAAGTTTGCTTTGAAAGTCAGGGTGGCCATCATAGGGAAGAAGGAACGCTTTGCCCGTAGCCGGATTGGGAGTTCCATGCCCTGCGTAATAGACAAACACGGTTGTGTCTTTTGATACTTGACGAGGCAGCCATTCCTCAATATATGCCGAAAGATCACTACTTGTCGCGCCCTCATCTGTGAGGACCTTTATTTTCGACCGTGAAATACCGCCGACTGCCGCCAGATACGCAGCCACGATTTCGGCGTCATGTTTCGCATATCGCACTTGCGGGATTGCCTCGTCCCGATACTTTGAGATCCCGATAACAAGCGCAACGGCATCTCGCCCCTTGTCCAACTTCCTCAATTCCGGAATCCCATCTACCTCGCTAATCTTCCTAGAGGGCTCCCGCGCCCCTTGCTTCGCTTCACCGCGGCGTGAAGTAACAATCGTTTCTTTTTCTTCTGGAAGCTGCGCGAGGGTATAAAAATACACGGGGTCCAATCGATACGTCATTCGCATAGAATCCCACTGCCGTGGAATAACCCTGATCACCGGTTCATACCCTTCCCGCCTTAGTTCAATGGTAAAGGTCTTTTGCTCACCGGAAGGATCATGAAAGGTGACAGGGCTGAGCCCTAATTCACGGCCATCCAAAAGAACCTTCGCGCCTGACGGTTCGGTCTTCACCACGACTTGTACGGAGGGATCGCCATGGAACAACGACATTGGTCTCTGCCCTACCCCTGATCCACAGCCACCAATCGAGAAAGCCATGATACCGATAAGCAACCAGCCCGCCGTCAGGCTCCGTATGGTTAGGCCTAAGCACATATTAATATTCCCCTCAATATCGAACAGCTTGCAATCCATCCAGAGGATGGAAGTTGCGGCTGAAGTGCGGCAAGAAGCCGATAAATTAAAAACAATCGCGCGGGATCCTTCTAGATAGACTCATCACTTAGGGCGCAATCTTACAATTCCCACTAACTAGCGGGCGATGCTGCGTTAAGACATCATTTTTGTCAAGGCTGATAAGGTCTCGTCTAATTTGCAACACATGCCCTCCCAACAGGACTCTCGCCCCTCAGCTATATTAACGGTGGGAAAGGTGAACAGCTTCGGCCCTAATAATCCTAGATTGAAGCGCAGCATCTTCCCAAGCCATTCCTCTTAGACGATACGTCGACCAACGATGCAGATAACGGAGATGGATGGCTCGCCGCTCATTCACGGAGCAACGACCGGCTGGGAGCCGAGCGACGCCTGCACCTGTTTCCAATCGAAGGTAAAGGGCTCCGGGGACTTTTTCGGCAGAGCGGCCAGCTCCGCTTTCAATCGTTCGGCCCTGGCCGTGCTCATCGGATGGGTCGAGAGCCATTCCATCCGGCCCTCGTCTTTCTCCGAGAGCCGCTCGAAGAACTTGATCATGCCGGAGGGATCGATCTTCGCCCGCTGAAGCAGTTGTAATCCCGTCACGTCGGCCTCGGTCTCCTGCTCCCGCCCGAACTTCAACGTGAGCAATTCGACGCTGAGCTGCTTCATCATCCCCACGAGGCCCTGTTGATCGCCCAGCACAATAGTCACCACCGTCAGCACCCCGAGGCTTTTCACGATCCGCTCAAGCCCATGCCGCCGCAGCACATGATTGAGCTCGTGGCTCATCACGCCCGCCACCTCTTCGCCGCTGTCCGCTTTTTTCATGAGCCCGGTGAACACCACCACATGCCCGCCTGGCAGCGCGAAAGCATTGATGACATCGCTCTTCACCACCGTCACTTCAAACTTGTAGGGATTGTTCGGAATCTGCTCGGTCAGCCGTTGCGTCATCTCACCCAACGCGGCCACCGCCGGCCCCTCTTTGATCACTTCCTGCTGAGCCAGAAAGTCCCGATAGGCCGACTCCCCCAGTTTTTGTTCCCACTCCACCGGAATCCGACTCACGGCAATCTCAACCAGCAAATCTGAGCCGAACCAGAGACCCAGCACCGTCGAGAGGAGCATCCCCAGGGCCAGGCCCCACACGAGCCGGCGACGCTGACGCACCTGCCGCACCAACTCGGCAGCCTGAGCAAAAGGAAGACTCAGATGGTCGGGAGCCGCTTGGCGAAAGGCTCGAATCGCGTCCGGATCTTTGAGATACAAAGTCCGCTCCCCCTGCGCACCAATCCACTTCACCGCCAGATGGTCATGATCGAGTCCGCCTGCCGACACGTTGAGCGCAGCAAACGGCACGGCCTCTCGTGCTCCATCGCCCCCTTCGGATTCGAACGCGATCGCCAACCCTGTCTCATCAACCTGTACGAAACAAGGCGCCCCGCTGGCGGGATAATCGTGACCGAAACAGAGGGCATTGGGAGTCATAGCGGGGCAACCGGGGTATAGTGATAACGGGGTAACGCTGTCTGTACTTTCTCACTCATGCATCCATTCCTTTATCCCCATGCCCCACTATCCCGCTATCCTCGTTCATTTCCAAATTACGGCTGCTCAAAATGGCCGCGAACGAGGCCGCAGACGAGCAGAAACCGGAGGCGCACCCTTGCGGTACGTTGAGGATTTCCTGCGAGATGAGAACGAAGTTGGCGGCCATTTTCAGCAGCCGTTACTCGCTGACGGGGATGAATTGCCTGATCCACGCCCCAAAACTTCCCGGGTTTCTGCTTTGGATGTACACGAGACCAGGCCCGCGGAACCGGCAGACAAATCCTTCGCCAGAAGTCACGCTGGCAATCCAGCCGGAGGTGGCCTTTTCGATGTTGTACGAAGTCGTGGAGGACCAGGCCACCAGGTGGCTATTGTCCACGATGTATTCCTGATCCGGCTTCAACTCGATTTTATGAATGGCCCCGAAGCTGTTCAGGACGAGCGTCCCCTTGCCGCTGATCTTCAGGATGAAGAACCCCTCGCCACCCAGTAATCCACGGCTCAGGCTCTGCATTTTGCTTTCGATGACGATCCCGTCAGCACCAGCGAGGAAACCATCTTTTTGAACCATGTACTCGTTCACCCCATCGAGTTCCAGGATGACGATTTCGCCCGGCACCGTCGGGGCCAGTAACGCTTCGCCAGGTCCCCGGCTGGCGCGCAGGGTCTGAAAGAAAAATTTCTCGCCCGTCAGGAACTTTCGCGACAGGGCTCCGAGAAAGCCGCCTTCCATCTTGCTCTCGATGTCGATGGTCGGGGAACAGGCCACCATCGCGCCGGACTCGGCCTTGATATGCTCGCCCGCCGTCAATTCCACTCGCACCATCGGAAAGGCCCCTGGATATAAAATCTCGCTTTTCATCTTTTCAGCTCTCCCTAACTTGTAAAGTCTTTGGATTGGTGTCCGTTCACGGCGCAGAGGATTCTGTGGAATAGTACCGGCCCTGTCAAGCAGCCGCCAGAGCGGACTTGGCAGAACAGTGGCGTTGCGCTCGGCACCCGGATAGAAACAATCAAGTCCTGACAGCCGCGCCCTCACAACAACACATTATGGGCATGAGGTCTCCAGCACCCGCGAGCCTCCGAAATGATGTCACTTCCGCAGACGAAACTTGCCTTGCAACTTCTCAGAATCGGGAGTCAAGCTGGGGGTCTGCGCCACATTCAGAAGCTTGGCTTCGTCCTCGACCAGCGGCTTAATTACGCTATAAATTTCAGAAAGATCTTTCTTCCCGTCCTTGATAGCCTTCAAAAAATAGTAGGTCAGCACGCCATGCCTCTTCTCTGAGGACGACGTGCTGATCTGCGCTCCCTGCGTAGCGGCCAACACTGCCATGTTGGGCGCAAGAGCTGGGCCTTCTTTCATAAAGACCAAAGGTCTTGCACCCTTGGCCAGCACGCTCCGCCCGCCCGCGCCGGAAAAGCAGGAATCCAACACCACCACGACTTCTGCTGCCTGCAACGTACCCAGCTTCTCGTACATGCCCTTGAGCGGATAGCCTGTGGTCGGCAGATAATTCGCATCGCCGTCATACGGCACGAGATACGCCTCGCCGCTGCCGGGATCGGGCGCGCCATGACCGGAATAATAGACGAATACCTTACTGTCCTTCTTCACTCGATTGGGGAGCCACGATTCGAGCGATTTCCTGATACTTGACTGCGTCGCCCGCTCGTTCAGCAACAGCTCGATATTCCGCTCTCGAATGCCCAGCGACACCAGATACTCTTTGACCAGCTTAGCATCGAGAGAAGAGAAATCCGATGCTGGCAGATCCTGATATTTCTCGACACCAATCACCACCGCAACATCATTCTCGCCCATAAGCTTTGTCGTCGCCTCAAAGAATGGAGCATCAATGTCGGAAGGAATCACCCGCGCGGTCGGCGCAATGCCAGTCGGCAGTGTTTGCGGTTTAACGGCGACAGCCGTGCCTGAATCATGACTCTGTTTACTGAACTCAACTAATTTCGCCGAACCGTTGATCGCCGACTCTAGCTTCCTGATAACGTCACGGGATGCTTTCTCGACCGTGATCGCTGGAGTAGAGAATGGAGAAACAACACCGGCGGCACTGCCCTCAGCGCGGATCATGTCAATTTGCTTGTTATCTGTCGTCAGGAAAAGCACGCTGACATCAATTTTGGCATCTTCGAAGTTGGAATTGGGAAGCTGCGTGTACACATCCAAAATTGCTACCACATCGGCGTTGATTCTTTGGGCATCCGCCGCCGTTTCAATCTTGATAAAGGTCTTAAAGTTCCTCCTGAACAGCGCGGCAATATTCTCAAATACTTTCTGGCCCGCAGATCCTTCGCCAAATCCAGGATTCAAAGTACTTCTCATGCGATCAAGCTGCTGTGCATATCGAGAGGCGCTTTTCGTGTTCTGTGACAAGACCAGGCCTAACGTTAAATCTTTATAGGGTGACGTCGCTGAGGTTAAATCTGCAAAAGGGTCGACTCGTTCAGGAGGCGTCATACACCCTGACAGCAGCAGTAACACCATGACCACCGGAAAAAAAGAAAAGCGATTCATCGCAGCTCCATCAACCGACCGCCACCATTTTCGAGCATCACGGGACTGCCCATCAACTGTGGCGGCTGCTCGTTGTTGCATTGCTTGCAGTCCTCTGCACGTTCGATCTCACTTAACTCGGTGCCGTTGAAACCGGCAGCAGCCCACCCACCCTCCTTATCGCTCATTATGATGACGCGCGTCGCACCTGAAATATCCGTACGCTAACTCTCTATGCTGCAGACATGTCAAAAACAGAAAAGTCCGCATCAGGCTCATAGCCCGAGTTTAGCGCTGATGTATCGTAAAGGCCTGTGCATCCTCGATCCATTCGATGTCGCTGCGGTGCAACTTGTGCAACAGATTCAGAAACGAGCCGGTGCCTTCTATTTCCGTCACAGCACGGTCCGTAGCTCGCTCGCGCTGCTGCATCTGCGGATCGTAGAGATCGCGAGGAAGCGGAACCTTGGAAACAATAACCCGTATCATTTCGGCTGAGACCTTGGCGCCGGACGGCAGGCGGGCCAAGACCTTTTGCCCCTTCCTCCTGAGTTCTTCCGAGGGAAAGGTCAAGGTCTCACCGGCCTTGAGGTGGTTATCGCCCGCATAGTCGTTAGGGAACAGCAAGCCGGCGTTCCAATCCAGCTCCACGCTGTAGATATAAACATACGCGTCTTTGGTGACGGTCACCTGCATTACACCTTCGTCCCCGTCCACAAAAGTCGCACGATTGAGGGTCAGATTGGTCTGAAAGTTTTTATCGCCGGTATCCGACAGAGGCACGATACAGGTCTGAATGTGGGCGGTGAACTGACAACCGGCACAGTCCCCCACGTCCTGAGGGCCGGACCGCAATACTTTCTCCTTGAGGATCCGTCCCAGTTGGGTTACGCGGAGCAGGCTCTCCGTCAGCTGAACTTGTCCCTTGAGGGAGCTTTCCTGCTGGAAATTCATAAAACGATCCTGCACCTTGACGCCAAGAAACCCCTCGATCGCTTTAGCCCTGGCATCCGAAACGGCTTGGGCCTTGGCCTGATGCCTAGTATCGTTCTGTCCGAAAGATGCGGTCCCGACCGCTTCGACCCAGGTACAGCCGGCGGGATCACGCTGGAGCACCTTGATGCCCTCCTGGCTGGATGAGCTTCCGATTGATCCGGCGGAGGCCGCACGTTGCGGTGAACGCTCTGGAGCTTTCTGCCAAGACATTGGCGGTTGCAGCAGTGGAGCCACAGGCCCCGGGCTTGGCGGCGGCCCCTCAAGCGATGCGGTCCCTGTCGTCCCGCGCAACTCAGCGTTCAGCTCACGCTGCGCCACAGCCATCCCCTCTTTTGGCGAGGAACTGGGCTCATCGTTCTTCGCCTGAGGCCCAGGCACTGCCTGGCAGGCGCTTACGATGAGGAGACACGCCCATAAGAGGGACGACAACCCACCCCGACTACCTCCGTTTCGTCTCCACGCCCGCATACCTTCACCACCTTCTTCGAGAACAAATTATGACGACAGCACGATCTTCAATGACCGAATGCCTGCCTTCGTGCGCCGCGTGGAGACAGGGCTCTCTTACTGGGCCGACGACTGGCCCTTCTTGCCGAGTTCCGCGTTCAGTTCGTCATGCGCCTTCTCCGCGTTCTTCCGAACGTACTCACGCACCTTAGCATCCAACTCTTTGCCATTGCCCACCGCGGATTGATAGCTCTTCATCACATCAAGAAACTGCTCCAAATCCAGCCGCGCCAGGGCATAGGATTCGTTGCGTAGCGGATTCTCCCAGTACTCGACGATCTGCGACCCCACGAGCGTGGCTTCCGTCACCTGCTTCATGGTGTCGGTGATATGCTGTTCGACGCTCTGCTTGCTCATGTCGCCTGCGGTAGTTTCAGCCAAGTACTGTTTCTGTAACGCTGCCACATATGTTTGCATGGTCTGCGCGATGTCACGCCGCGCTTGCCCTTCCGCCGACTTGCGCCGCAAGCTCGGATTCTGTAGGCCTGACGCGTTGCCAGCGCCGTAGAACACGCGCTTTTCGCCGCTGAAGGCCGCGCCCCTTTGGGCAACCCATTTAGGCAAGGTCTTCACATCCTGAATCGGCGTGTCAGTCCGGGCCAGCCCGCCGGCCTCTTGCCCCATTGGCTTTTGTTCGGTACAGCCAGCACTAACGGCCAGCAAGACCAGCACGCTAAGGATAATGACCTGTCGTTGCTTTCGCATAAAGACCTCCTTGGGTAAGTGAACCACTCGTTTTCCTGTTGCTCATTTTTTCTGCAACCCATTATTCTCAACCCGTTTCCGACATCCGAGAAACGCCTCTACGCATGAGGAGGAGAGCCTGCGCCCCTGGCGCACCAACATGTCCACCGAGGAACAGACCTGGCTGGCTTCAGCGTATGTTGATCGGTTCAAGCTGCCCAATGCGCCCAGCTAGTCTATTGATGGATTCGTCGAGGACACTCGCCTGCGTGGCGCTATCCGACGCGGACGGCTTCTTGCGTCCCACCAACTCGTCCAATTCACTGGAAGACTCCTTGGCGCGATTGCGCGTGGCCTCATAGAGCTTACTCTCGACTTCTTGCGCCTCTTTATAAATCCCCTCCATCTGGGTTAGGCGCTGCCCATACTCGCTTTTGGTAACGAGTCCGGCGTTATACCGTTCGCACAGTTCGACGTAGCGCACGATGAACGATTGCACGGTGCGGTCCCAGGCCACACCTTGCTGGGCGCTATAGCTGACCTCCGGGCCGGCTTTAAATAAAAATCCGCCAACCATGAAGCCCAGCCCAACCTTGCTGATTTTCTTGTCGTAGACGCGGCAGTCGAGTTTCTCGGCTGGCGCGTCACCGGCGCTCGCCCAGGCCGGAAGGAGACCGACGCACAGGCTCACCGCCAAAAATGCTATGAGCATTCGGTTTATAGTGTGTCGCCTCGATCTCGTTCTTCCTGGTGACTTGCTGGTAGACATGGTTTTCTCCTATCGCCGTTTCTTAATTTCTGCTTCCATTTGTTCCATTTGCTGCTCTAAATCTTGTTCGACGTGCGCCAGCCCCTTCACTAGCTGATCCATATTGAAGGGACGAGGGGGCGGCAGGGACTCCACTTTTGCCTTCGGCGTCGGAACCGCCGGAGGCGCCGCCGGAGCTACGACTGTTTCCGCCTGCTTAGCCACGGACGGCGCTGGTCGCGCCATCGGTGCCGCGACGGCCACCTGCACGCCCTGCTGCGCCAGCCATGCTCGCGCGACGCCAGATTTCACGGAAAAATTTACGCTGGTGATCGCCAGCCCGTCTTTGGCCTTGCGCGCGATGGCCGTGTTGATGCCCACTTGCTGCCCATCAGCGTTCACCAGAGGCCCGCCGGAATTGCCGCGATTGAGACTCGCCTCAGTCTGAAACATGTGCTTGCCGGCGACATTATTGTAATCGTCGAAGGACGCGCTGATCACGCCGGTGGTGAGACTCCACAGTCCACCCTGTTCCGGATGCCCGATCGCCGCCACACGATCGCCGATTTGCACGCGGTCGGAATCGCCAAACGGCATGACCGACATCGGCTGGGGAAGTTGCTCTAATTTCAAAACCGCCAGATCCAGCTCCCGGTCGGCGGCCACGAGCTGCGCCTTCACGCGACGTGTCAGATCTTTCTGATTATTACCGGTCAGGCGCTCCGGCTTGAGAAACACCCAGAGCCGCTCGTACGGCTCACCGGTTTCTTTGTTGATCACCACATGGGCATTAGTCAGCACGAGCCCATCACGATGAATGATAGAACCCGTTCCGGACATAGCCATCTCGCCCGAGGCCCCCATCACAAGCACCACCGATTGGGACGAATTGGCGTAAATAACTTGCGGGTCGAACTCGGTCGCCCCACTCTCCTGCGCCGCGCTGCCCCATTCGCGTCCGACCAACAGGCCGAACAACAAGAGGGTCACGCTCAACCATCGGGTCCGTCGTGTCGTTGTCATGTATCTCTCCCCTCCTGTCTTAGGTCTCAAATCCCGCGGCTCCGTTGATGCCCCGCTCATAACACTTCCAGCCATAATTCTTTAATGCTAACTCCCCCCGCCTTATCCGAGACGGTAATCCGCACCCGGTGTTTGCCGGAGGGAATGTTGGCCTCTTTGAGCTGAATGCCCTCGGCCGTCGCATAGGGCCTGATCCGATCCGTGATATCGATCGTAATAAACTTCACAATACTGACCTTCAAACTGGCTAGATCCACCGCACCTAATCGGGGGATGAATCGAACAGCGACTTCCACCGGACTCGGCACGCGCCCTCCATCGGCCGGCTTGAGGATCTCGATCTCCGGGCCAGCGTTGATGTCCTCACGCCCGATATCAGTAAGACCGCCCCCTGAGATTCCATTGGCGTCAACAGCCGGCGCCATCGCCGCTTCTTCCGGCGTAATGAGCCAGGTCTCTGACGACTTGGCGCTCCCTGCGAGCGGGCACAGAGGCACGCTCAGCGCCAACATCCACGCACACCACAGATTTTTGTGCCACTTGGAGACAGACATCGACCGATCTCCTTTCGTGCGCCCGTGACCATCCTGCCCTGACTTATCGCACCAGCGGCATGCAGACCAGGGTATAGATCGTCCCTCGAGACCCATACCGGGGATCGCCCCCAGAATGGACCCATTGCTCTCGAATCTGGGCCTGCTTGAGCACCACCTCGCTCGCAAACCCGGCAACCTCCTGCATGACCGTCTCGGACCCTCGACTGTCGCCCTGGGATCGCATCGTCATGTCCGCGGTCACTTTCACTTCGAGCGTGCGAGCCAGCTCCGTCATAGCCAAGGTTTTACTGTTGGCCCTAGCGTCCTCGTTGTAATACGTCGGTCCGCTGACTCCCACGGCACAGAGCTCATCCTTCGTGCCAGGCATCCGATGAACCCATTCCGGAGGATTCACAGCGCCCTCGCCTGGTCCCGCTCCGCTCGCACAGCCAAGAACAAATATGCCCCCGAACAATCCGATCAGAGCTATACCTTCCATACCCTTGAAGACCATGAACCTGCTCCATCCATCATCCCGCTGAACGCTGCTGACTGCTGCGCATGACAGTGGTCCTGCTCTTTCGTCATCGATCACAGGCTGTCAGATTATCCCCTCACAGCACCAGCACCACATCCGCTGCACCGGTGGAGCCGCCTCGGCCCCCCGCGACCTAAGTCCTCTTTTAAGTTTTTCAGATACTCGCCCACGCTCTTTTTCGCTTTATCCACCCATACGTAACTGGAGGCTCCCCCACTCTTAGCCGATGCCGAGGCCCCTCCGCTCTTCAGCGAAGAACCCTTCGCGACATCTATGACCACACTGCCAGCCTGTAAGGTCTCCGCGTTGGCTAACCCCACTAAGTCCTCATAGGCGATCTCCACCAGGTCCCGAGCGCCAATCTCTACCGATTCGCCGGCCAGTTGGGCCAGATCCTGCCCGCCCGCGATCGCCACCAGATCCTCATAGGCAATCTCCACCAGGGCCCCAGCTTCGAGCGCTCCTGCCTCGACTACGCTACTAGCCTGAATTTCTCCATTGGCGATGGGCATCAACTCCCCCGCCTGCAAATAGGCCCGCCCGCGTGGCTTCTGGCTGGCTGATTGCTGCATGGAAGGTTGCGTCAACCCACTCCCCTGGCCCTTCTTAACCAACTCCTGATTCAGCTCATCATAGGCCTTTTCCGCGTTCTTCCGAACATACTCGCGCACCTTGGCATCCAACTCTTTGGCATTGCCCACGGCGGATTGATAACTCTTCATCACATCCAAAAACTGCTCCAGATCCAGCCGCGCCAAGGCATAGGCTTCGTTGCGCAACGGATGCTCCCAATACTCCACGATCTGCGACCCTACAAGCGTGGCTTCCGTCACCTGCTTCATGGTGTCGGTGATATGCTGCTCGACGCTCTGCTTGCTCATGTCGCCTGCCGTCGTCTCCGCCAGGAACTGTTTCTGTAACGCCGCCACATAGGTCTGCATGGTCTGGGCAATATCGCGCCGCGCCTGCCCTTCCGCCGCCCGCCGCCGCAGACTTGGATTTTGCAGTCCTGCCGCGTTGCCGACACCGTAGAACACGCGCTTCTCGCCACTGAAGGCCGCGCCTCGTTGCGTGACCCACTTCGGCAGATTCTTCACGTCCTGAATCGGCGTATCGGTCCTGGCCATCCCGTTGGCCTCCTGGCCCATCGGCTTTTGATCGGCACAGCCTGCAACTAACAAACTCAGGGTCGTAAGCAGCAAGCCGAGAACTCGATAGGGTGATTGTCTTTTCATCTAGGTTCCTCCTTGGTGTAAGAATCGCTATGAAACTAGGAATATCTACTCATGTTCGTCTGACGGCCACCAGAGTCGGCCTTCGTTGCCTGATAACCTAAGCAAGCGTCGTTCCATGCGCATTGTCCGTGCGAGAGTTACGTCAGATCAACACCTTAGGCCTGCACAGGGCCCGCTCCAATTCCAAGAAGCTCATATCTCTCCCTGCAGGGCGTGAGGAAACAAATGGGAATCCCACAGTCGTCCTGCACCACGAGCTAACAGGACAGGAAATGTGCACCAGCATGCACCTGCATATATGAATAATAATGTGACGATAAGGGAAGCACGGTGCGGCTAGCGAGAAACCACAACCTGAAAAGGTACCGGACAACGGAATTGTAACCTGCTTGAGGCGTCTTCTTGCGGATTCAGGTGAGCGACTATGCAAGTCGTTCACCGTGGCGTGGTACATGCGACCTCCCTGCCCCTGAGGACCCTGCGCAACCAGGGCGCACTATAGCAAAACGATTTCATCACGCCTAGGGGACAGGATCATTCCGGCCGGGGAACCCAAGACTCAACAAGCAATAAAACGACAAGGCCGGTTAGGGGAACAGGGCGCGGGGGCTTTCGGACATGGAGGACTGACTGCCAGGAATCGTCGCCACGATATCGCGCTTGGAATCGCCGTCTTGATCTTGGCCGTCTGGCCCGACGCTATACAGCACGCCCCTCTGCTGATTCACCAACATGGGAAGACCGGTAAAGGGATCGTAATAGTCCTGCCCTGCTTGGGCAAGCCGCGTGAGCACGTTGCCCTCTTGCGTGCCCCGTCTGATCCAGGCTTGCAAGCTGGCCAAGCGAAGCCTCACATCGGTCTCGACCATACGACCGACATAGGGATCCCATGAGGGAAGCGGCTCGATGCCGATGAGATGCTCGACCGGATTCGCTAGGTAGTCCAACATCCCGGCAGCAGGAGTCCTGACGAAGCCGGATAATTTCGGCAGATTGGTATAACGATGTTCCGCGACGGCCTTGCCCGCCGTCTCGTAATAGTCCGCATAGGCATTGGATCGCCTCTGCACAGGAAGAGGCATCGTTGCAGCCAGGGACACATACAGAGGACGCTCGTTCGTCTTGTCGTGCTTCAGACTGCTCGTCGCGTCCGTCGTCGCCCAGAGGAAATGGCTCTGCATCGGCCATCGGATAGACAGTTCGGCCTGATCGAGAGGACGCACGATCTTGCCGAGCCGACCGATGGAGGTCCAGTCGAGGTCCTGCCGGAGCAAGAGGCCGGACGCAACCGCCACGTCCTCCTGTATCGCCGTGGCAGCCAACATCTTCACCATCAAAGTCTTCGACTGTCCCAACGCCATGCGCCAGGCCCCCATGTCTGTCTCCAGGCGGTCGAGCCCGACGCTCAGATCCTGCGTGAACCCTTCGGCCAGATATAACCGATGGACTAAGAGAATATGCCCACAGTTCGGACTCGCAAGTTGCCCGTATCCCCCATCCTCGAACGGCATCGAGAGCCATCGTTGATAGCGTTTAAGGGCCAGCGATTCTTGGGTCGCCCATGATCGTACCGTTTCGGCCTTCCCCTTCAATTGCGCCACAGGATCGGCGACGACGAACCAGCCCCGGACCACAGTGGCGGAAGCCCCGACCGCCGTGCCCCTGAGTCTCTCATCGCCGGCCATGCAGGACTGCGCCGCCTGACGATCAGGCTCTTCCATCTTACGTTCCTGCCCGACTTGCATGGGATCCCGTTCCGGGGAAGCTTCGAACCCCAACAATAAAAAATATCCGTTCCTCGCTGGATCTATATGGACCTGAGGCGCGCTCGCCATCAGACTTTGATAGCCCTGCGTCGGCGGTTCTTCCATAACCAGCCAGACTAACCCCACCAGTCCGATACCGATCGCCACCAGTGCGGCGCAGGAAACTACGAACCCTGCGCACAACAGGGCCATGGCTTGCGTCCTTGAGGCGCAATGGCCGAGAAGCGACGGGAGACCGATATGGCGCGTCACAACCAGAGGGAGCAGGCTTGGCTGGACCATTAAATCCTGCGCGCGAACCTGGCTGTTTGCTGCCGTTGAATCGACGAGAGCCTCCACCGCCGGTGCTGCGGTCAAGGAGGCCGGCTCCGGATTCGTGTGGAACGATTTGATCACGGAAACTGGCTCCGCCACCTGGGACGGCTGGCTCACCGTTGCAAACGTGATCGAGTCACTCGCCTGAGCCCACTCAGGCCTCGGATCGACCAAAGGCACAACCTCTTCTACGACGGGGGCCACCACCTCAGCGACGGGAGCGACCGTCTCTGAAGGGGCCGATTCCCATCCGCCGCTACGAGACCGCTCGGTGACCGATTCAGAAGATTCTTCCACCAGCGGCAACGGGGTCGGCGGAATGACTGCCCCCTCTCCCTTTTCCTTATCCCAGTTCTGCTTCTTGATAGAGGGACGGTGTGTCTGCACCGCAACTTCGCCGGTGCTCCACTGCGAGGGCGCGTCGGGCGCGGGCTGGAGAGAAAAGGAGGAACTGTCGAATTGCTCTGTGCAAACCGGTTCAGGCTCGGATGGCGCTTCCGGCGCAATCGCGAAAATGGGACGCTCCGCTGCGGTGGTGGCCGAACTTATTTCCTCCGGCTGCTGCATCGCAAAGGAGGGAGGAGAAACTGATTCCACTTCACCGGCCAGCTCAACCGGCTCCGACACAAGCGGCGCTGGAGAGGCTGCTGCGTCAACCCTGATAGCGAAATCCTCTGTCGGTTCCTGCAGCAGGGAAGCAGGCGCTTCAAGCGATTCAGCGGCAGATGGGATGGCGATCCCTGCATCAGCAATGTCTGTCTCGGTGATCGCGAGTGTTTCGCCAGGAGGCGGCAGCATCGTGCCTTCTACAGACGATGCGGAAGAAGGCGCAATCGGATGAGGCGCAAGCAACTCGCCTGTTTGGATGTCGAACAGAGAAGCGAACTGAAGGGCCACAGGACTGGCCGACTCCAACGCGCGAACCTTGGCATAGAGCTCCGCTGGCTTCTGAGGATTCTCAGGAATCGGATCCTCAATGAGAATACCGATCGCCTTGCCCAACTCTGCCACCGCCCCCATGGTATCGCCCTTTCCCTCATACACATGGGCTAAAAGCTCAAGGAAGGGAACGCAGCGAGGCCCGGCGGCCAAATATTCGCGCAACAGCGATTCAGCCAGCCAGAAATCTTGCCGTCCGATCGCTTCAGTGGCGAGAGACTCGAAGGCTTGCCGCGCCGTAACCAGACTGCCAAGTCGTAGATGCAGCGTGGCAAAGAGCCGGCGGGCTTCCGTGTTGTGCGAATCGAGCGCGAGCAGCTCCTTCACCGCAACAACCGCCTTGCCATACTTGCCGGCGTTCATCTGAGCGATGGCATCCTCAAGCAACGCGCTTTTCGCACCATAGCCGACACAATCCCCTTTCACCACCCGTGAAGGAGTCTTTTTGTCAGCTTGTTGAGAGGCTTTTTTGTCTATCTGCACAATACAACCTTAGCAGACCACTATAGGCCGTCAGATGGCTCTCCTCGCCACTTTTCACCAAACTTCACATCCCTGTGATTTTTCATGATCTTCGAGGGGTGAACCAGGCATAGAAATGCAATCCTAGTGCCACCAGAGCTTTCACGCGTGGTTTGAGCCGCCCTATGTTATTAAGGAGTTAGTCGAAGCCCTTCCCTGCTTTTCCTGCCCATTCGTCAAAAATGAACAAGATGGCCAAAAGCTCGCACGGGATTCGTTGAGCATGCAGGAGCAGCGGATCGACCAGCCAACAGAAGGATTTGATTCCTGGTCAGGTTCGATAGCAGGCGCGGCGCGGGCGTTTCATGAGGTCGCTACGATGCAAGGTTGTCTTGACTCGAATCGTATGATGATATTATGATCGATCATGAATTGGTAGGGAGGTGCATTATGGCTGTGACGACGATTTCACCAAAGTTCCAAATCGTGATCCCCAAGGAAGTGCGGGAAAAACTCCATCTAGCTCCAAGCCAGCGTTTGCAGATTGTAGAGAAGGGCGGAGTCATCACCCTGGTGCCAGAAGTCCCTCTGAAATCGTTGAAGGGTGCGCTCAAGGGCATGTCTAAGACGGATCTTCGGGAGAAGAAGGACCGATTGTGAAGGTCTTGCTGGATTCTAGCGGCTGGATCGATTTTTTCACGGGCGGACCACTCGCCGAGCAGTATGCGCCCTATCTCACTTCTCGGTATCAGCTCATCACGCCGGCCATCGTGTTGTATGAGGTCTACAAGAAGATCAAACGGGAGCGAGGGGAGGAAACGGCGATATTGTTCGCAGGACGGCTCAGCGCAACCCAGGTCGTTCAACTAACAGAATCGATCGCCCTGCTAGCCGCGGATGTGAGCTTGTTGCACGGCTTGGCCATGGCCGATGCGATCGTGTACGCGACAGCCCAAGACCAGGGGGCCGAACTAGTCACGGGTGACGCAGATCTGAAGGATTTGCCGGGAGTGGTGTATATCAAGTAGGTGTCCGAGGCAGTCCTCTGTTCCTGAGTCAACTGAGACTCACGGTCCGTTTAGACTCTTCCTGTTCTATCTCGGCTTTAGTGGGAGACCAGACCTTTGCTCATCAACTTACGCGGAGAAGGTATGGGGTGAGTGCACGGCCGAATTCAGAACGTTTTTAGAAGCGAGGCCTGACTTTACTTTCAATCAATGAAGTATTCGCGGCATTCGCCCCACAATAAATACCGCTGGGAACGTAGCGACCCCATGTCTTCGCTGGACGCTCTTGGCCTACTGCGGGTTCAATTAACACAACGCAACGATAGCAGAGGCAGGTTACTGGAGATGAAAGCTAGAGAGGGAGGCGAGTCCGATTTACCTCCCTCTCGGGCTATGACGTCTCCCCGGAAAACGATGCTAGGACAAAACTGGAATATACTGAACTGTGAGTCACGCATTATATTCGAGCTGGACTACCATGGGATGATCCGTTCGAGATACAGGCCGGATTCACGCACGCTGGTGTCAACCAAACCGGCAGCAGCCCAGGATGTCGCCTTCGTCCATCAATCATCTGGTTTATGGACACCGGAGGGCTAGTTTTGATGTTGGAATTTCGAGGGTTTGAGGGCCGGAGTTCTTACATGTTTTGGGGACACAGCCTATTGGCAACTTCCCATCTATCGCTATCGGCTATTTGCGCTTCCGTCACTCCACGGAGGCACCGGCAGGAGATCAGCCCACAAGCCTTTCTTCGTTTCCCGTGTATCCCTCTCTAACCCTTCCAGCGCCGTATCCCTCGGCGCATACTTCCTCTACCACCAGCACCAGCCCTCTTTGACCAGTGCATGATTGACGTTGGTCCCATCG